>JAYRKO010000120.1:0-6859 GCA_041905745.1 Tagaea sp.
GCTTGTCCCCCGAAGACGACGAAGAGCGGCGTGCGGCGGCGGGCTGGTCGCCGCGGAGAAGCTGGTCGAGCGCGTTGATATCCATGGTCTGGACTCGTTGTTCGAGTTTGCGTCGACTTGGGATGAGCAAGGCCGAGGCCAACCGGCAAGTCCCTGAAATTCAAAGGATCGTTTGCGAAAACCGGAGGGGCGTTTCTGCTTCGGGCAGAATTCACCCGGCAGTATTTTCCCGGCTGCGGTCGCCCCATGCCGCGCGCAGCGCGGCCGCCAGCGCCCGGGCATGACCGGGCGCATCGCCTAGGGCCGAGGCCGCAAGCCGCCCGCGCAAGGTCGACCGGTAGGCCGCCCGACGCGCCCGGTCGCCGGCCAATGCCACCGCGAGATCGACATAGGCGTCTTGCGTCGCGGCGACCAGCTCCGGCAGGCCGGCATGCGCGAGCAAGCTTGCCGCTGTGCGGCCAGCGCGCGTAGCACCCGCGAGCGCCACCACGGGCACGCCCATCGACAGCGCTTCGCACGTCGTCGTCACGCCGTTGTACGGGATCGGGTCGAGCGCCACGTCCACCTCGCCGTAGAGCGCCAGATGCCCCAGCGGATCGGCGAGCCGCGCGCACGTTTCGATGCGCGCGGGCGCGATGCCGCGACGTTCGAAGTCGGCGCGCACCGCCGCCCGTACGGTCGGATCGGCCATCGCCTTGTTCTTGAGGAGCAGGCGCGCGCCCGGCACGCGGTCCAGAATCTCCGCCCACAGGCGCAGGCATGCGGGCGAATGCTTGGGCCAGTTGTTGAACGAGCCGAACACGACCGGCCCGTCGGACGGGCGCGTGCGCACGTCGGGCGCACCGGGCGGCGGGCGGTAGCAATGTGCGCCCGTCGACAGGCGCAATGCACGCTCGGGCCCGCCCGGCGCGCCGGGGGGATCGACGATGTCGTCGGTGATGCGCCAGTCCATCGCGCCAAGCCCGGTCGTTTCGGGATAGCCAAGCCACGTCGCCTGCACGGGGGCGGCGCGCTTGGCGAAGGCGCCCAGCCGGTTGCCGGCCGTGTGGCCGGCGAGGTCGACGAGGACGTCGATGCCCGCGGCGCCGATCGCGGCGGCAAGCGCATCGTCGTCGAGTCCGGTCGTGACGTGCCAGCCGTCGAACAGCGGCATGAGACGCGCGGTGATCGCGTCCTCGCCGTGCAGCTCGGCGAAGGCGTGCAGTTCGAAACCACTCCTGTCGAAGGATTCCAGCGTGGGCAGCAGGAACCACGCGACCGAGTGCGAGCGGAAGTCGGGCGAAACGAAACCGACGCGCAGCCGGCGCGCCGGGTCGCGCGCGACGGACCGAACGGCCGGCGGCATCGGCGCTGCGAAGCGGGCGGCCCAGCGTCCTGCGGCATCCGCGATCTCGGCGCTCGTCGCACGGTCGTCGAAATTCATCGCATAGAGCGCATTGGAGGCTGCCGTGCGGTCATCGGGCATCGCGCGCCACAGATCCATCGCTTCCGCGACGGCGCCCGCATCGAAACGGCACGCGGCGAGGTTCGCGCGTGCGGGGGCATCCTCGGGCGCAAGATCGAGCGCGCGGCGCGCGCAGTCGGCGGCCTCGGCGAGCAGGCCCGTCTCGCTCAACACCGCCGCGAGGTTGGCAAGCGTCGTCGCGTTGTCCGGATCGCAAGCGCTTGCGCGGCGCAACGCCTCGATGGCGCCGTCGCCGTCGCCGGCCGCGCGGCGGGCGTTGCCGAGATTGGCCAGAAGCGGGCCCCAGGGCGCGGCGCGCGCGGCCGCACGTTCGAGGACGGCCAGCGCCTCGCCGCCGGCACCGGTCTCGAGCAGCGCGGCACCGAGCCCGTTTTCCGTCGCAACATCCTCGGCGTTTCGCGCGATCGCGCGCCGATAGGCCGGAATGGCGCCGCGCGGATCGCCGCCGGCATGGCGGGCGAGGGCGAGGCCGCGCCACATCGCGGCATCGTCCGGGTTCGCCTGCGCCAGTGCTGCGTAATCCGTCGCCGCGAGCGCGTAGCGGCCGGCGGCAAGTGCGGCGGCGGCGCGCATCGGGCGGACCGCTTCTTCGAGCTGCGGCTGGAGCCGGCAGGCTTCGGCGAACGCGTCGATCGCCTGCGCGTGGTCGCCCAGCGCCGCAGCGATCATCCCGAGATTGGCGCGATAGGCGCCGACGGCGGGCGCAAGGCTCACCGCGCGCGCGACGAGCGCGCGGCCCTCGGCCGATCCGCCGGTCTGGTGGCGCAGCACGCCCAGCAGGTGAAGCGCTTCGGCATCGTCGGGCCGGGCAGCGAGGTGGGCGACATACAGTTGCGCCGCCGCGGCGAAGTCGCCGGCGCGATGATGTGCAAGTGCGGATTCCAGATCGGATTCGGCCATCCGGCGGCAGTCTAGCCTTGCGGGCTTTGTCGGCGAATTGCGGCGTGCAACAGGGGGCGGACTCGATTAAAGTATCCGTTAATCCTTTTGTGCAATTTAGGAAGACCGTTGGAAATCCAAGGGAGCGGCGGGCGACGATGAGCGGTTATCAGGCCTATGGCCGGGCGCAGAACACCACGGAAAACCCGCGCTCGACCGAATACCGTCTGCTGGCGCAGGTGTGCGGGGCGTTGACCCGCGCGCGCGACGGCAAGCGCGGCACCGCCGAATTCGTCGACGCGCTGCTGTGGAACAAGAAGGTGTGGGACGCCTTCATCATCGACCTGTCCAGCGACGGCAACCAGCTTCCCAAGGAACTGCGGGCCCAGATCATCGGCATCGGCCTTTGGGTCGGCCGCGAGACGATCCAGGTGCTCGACGGCAACGGCGACATCGATGCGCTCATCAACGTGAACCGCACGATCATGGAAGGCCTCGCCCCCCAGCCGACCGCCGCGGCCGCCCGTCCGGCCGCAGCGCCGGCGCCGGCACCGGGGGCCCGTCCGATCGGTTCGGGGCTTTCCGTTTCGAGCTGACGACCGCCGAAGCCATCCGGTTTCCGGGCCGCCGACGCTTTCGCGCCGGCGGCCTTTTCATTGGCGCCGACCGGCAAATCCTGCCGGGTCGAACATGCCGGCAGGGCTGCTCCGGCCCGCTGCGGGTGCACCGTAAAATCTGTTAATTCGATATTTTTCAAACGCTTGGTAGGCAGGCGCGGGTGGCACAGCGGTTGCGAATGTCTTTGGGAAAGGGCCCCCGTGGGTCCGTACCGGAGCCAACACCATGTCGCTGTCCGCCGCCCTCAACTCCTCGCTCAGCTCGCTCCTGACGCTGCAGCAGCAGTCGCGTCTGGTGTCCGCCAACGTGGCGAACGCCCAGCAGGCCGACTACACGCGCAAGGTCGCCAACCTGGTGACGCCGGCGGTGCAGGGGCTTCCGACGGGCGTCAACATCCAGTCGATTACGCGCACGGTGAACCAGTCGCTGCAGAACGACCTTCTGTCGCGCACGGCCGATTCGGCCGCTGAGAGCGTGAAGGCGACCTACATCAAGTTCATCAGCGAGACGCTCGGCGCCGACCAGAGCCAGTCGAGCCTCTCCCAGCAGATCCAGGCGTTCCAGCAGGCGTGGACGGACTTCGAAGCGACGCCCGAGGATTCGAACCTCGCGCGCAACATCGTCATCCAGGGCCAGCAGCTCGCCACCGCGATCAACCAGCTTTCGGCCAAGCCGCCGCAGATCGACAGCCAGATCCTGTCCGACATCGGCACGAACCTGACGACGCTGAACTCGCTCGTCACGCAGGCCTATTCGATCAACACGCAGCTCATCAACCAGTCTTCGACCGGCCAGCCGATCGGCGACCTGCAGGACCAGATGGATTCGGTCATCAAGCAGATGTCGAAGATCACGAAGGTCCAGATCCTCGGCACGGGCACGGCGGCGCTGCAGATCATCACCTCCGGCGGCCAGACGCTGGTGGCCGGCAGCGTGCCGCCGACGTTCAGCTTCAACGCGACGACCAACCAGGTGCAGGTCACCGTCAACGGCGTCGCGACGGCCGTGCAGTCGACCGCGTTCCAGTCGGGCCAGCTCGACGCGCTGCTCAAGCTGCGCGCCGGCTACAACGACACGACGACCTTCTCCCAGCAGGTGATGACGTCGACCGATCCGGCCGACGGCATGCTGCGCAAGTACGTCAATCAGATCGACCAGATCGCCAACCAGCTCGCGTCGGTCGTCAACAACGCCTACAACTCGAACAATTCGTTCGGCTCGGAACTCGCCGCGAACTTCTTCACCTATTCGAACCTCGCCGCACCGCCGGCCGCGACGACCGCGACGGCGATCACTTCGGGCACGGCGACGACGACCTCGATCGGCGGCAGCCTGACCGACACGGGTGCGGCGTTCGGCGCCTACGCGCCGACCTCGGCGCTCTACTACCGCATCTCGATCACGGCGGGGCAGGGTGCGGGTTCGTCGGCGATCATCACCGGCAGCACGGCGACCACGATCACGGCGCCGGGCCTCGCCTCGACCGACAGCACCAGCCAGTACACGATCCAGTCGGTGACCGGCCCGCTGATGACCGGTGCCGCGACCGCGGCGACGACCACGACGCTGACCGACACGAACAACGGCTGGGCCGTGAACCAGTTCGCGCCGACCGCGGCGGGCGTCTCCTACCAGGTGCGCATCATCTCGGGCACGGGTGCGGGGCAGATCGGCGTCATCGCCAGCAACACCGCCACGCAGCTGACCGTCAGCCCGGCCTTCACGACCGCGCCGGCCGCCAACTCGGTCTACGTGATCGAACCGGCGCTGGGCAACCTGCCGACCGCGGCTTCGATGCTGCAGGTCAATCCGGGCCTGACGGCCGGCACCTCGGTCGTCTCGCGCGCGTCGGCTTCGAACGTCAAGCAGGCGATCAGCCTTCAGGCGAACGCCACGTTCGATCCGATCCCGCTGCCGGCGGCCTCGCTCGCCTCGCTCCACAACACCGGCATCATCCAGGGCTCGCTCACGATCTCCAACACGGTCGCGTCGATCATGTCCTATACGGCGCAGGGCACCGCCTCGGCGCAGAAGGAATCGTCCGACTCCGAGCGCCTGCGCTTCCAGACCGACCAGACCTACCGCAACACGGTGGGCGTCTCGGTGGACAACGAAATGGCCCAACTCGTCGTGCTGCAGAACGCCTACCAGGCTTCCGCGCAGGTTCTCCAGACCGTCCGCACGATGTTCGACACCCTCATCAATCTGGGAAGGAACTAAGCCATGGTCGGTTCCCTCAGCGCCGTAACGAACTACGCGCAGCTCATCGACATCCAGCGCCAGCTCTTCGGCCAGCAGAACGAACTCGCCGGCCTCCAGCAGGAGCTGTCGTCGGGCGTCTACCGCAACGGGCTCGTCGGCATCGCCGCCAACGGCCTGCAGCAGCAGGGCCTCGCGTCGGACGCGATCCGCGTGCAGCAGTACCGGCAGACGTCGGTCCAGTCGACGATCTACCTGCGCGCGATCCAGACCGCGACCTACCGCACGGATCTCTACGCGCAGGCGCTGGATTCGACGAACAAGATCGCGACCGACATGAACTCCGAGCTCATCAAGACGAAGAGCCTCGGGCCGCAGGCCTACGCCGCGCAGCTGGGCCTCGTGAACGGCGCGCTGCAGCGTCTGGAATCGATCCTGAACCAGACCGACGGCAACCGCAGTCTGTTCGCCGGCAACGCCTTCACGACCAAGCCGGTGCTCTCGCTCACCAGCCTCGACGCGAGCCCGCCGACGGCCGCACCCGCCTTCAATCCCTTCACCGGCGCGGTCGGCAACGGGCCGCCGCGCGGCGCCTTCACCGCGGCGGCGGCCGGCACGACGACGACCGTCACGGGCGGTGCGGCGTTCTCCGCCTCGCTCGTCGGGCAGACGATGCGCTTCACCAGCGGCGCCAACCAGGGCGTCCAGGTGCAGATCACGGCGGTCGCCGGCGCGACGCTGACCTTCTCGCCGGCGGTCGGCACCGCGACGGCAGCGGCCGACACGTTCTCCATCCCCTATACGGCGGTGCAGACCAGCAACCTCATCCCGGTCACGACGCAGTTCCGTTCGGACAGCGCCACGGCCGCGACCGACGTGGCGCCGGGCTACATCACCGCCTCGCTGCGCACGACGCTGGTCACCACGCAGGGCGAATCGATCAACCAGAAGCCCAACGTCTACATCGACGACCAGCTGAACCTGTCCTACGGCATCACGGCGGCCGAGCCGGCGTTCCAGAACCTGATCAACGGGCTGCGGAACTACAAGATCGCGCTCACGCAGGCGATCAACAACAACGCCGCGATCATTCCGCCCGCCCAGCCGCAGGACATCACGCAGATCCAGGCCGCACTGCCCTATCTCGACCAGGCGACCGCGCAGCTCAGCAAGGCGGCGCTCGACGTGGCGAGCCTGCAGGGCGTCAACGGTACGCGCCAGGCGACGCTGCTGCAGATCCAGGGCAAGCACCAGAACATCGTCGACGTGGCCACGACCAGCGCCACGAAGATCGAATCGGTCGACATCGGCGCGGTGTCGACGCGCATCAAGGGCCTGCAGACCTCGCTCGAGGCGTCGTACATCACGACCAAGCAGATCCTGGAGCTCTCGCTGGTGAACTATCTGAGGTAGGACGCGTTTAAAGAAGCGCCGGGAAACCGGCGTCTTTTCTTGGTACGTAATACAACCTAAAAGAGAAAAACTACTCAAAAATTGAGTAGCAACACAAAGGAGAACTCCAATGGCGACGGTAGCGATGGATGCGGCGATCAGCGGCCTCATCTCGATGCAGACGGCGATCAACTACATCTCGGACAACGTATCGAACTCGCAGACGACCGGCTTCAAGCGCGTGGACTCGAACTTCTCGAGCTACGTGTCGACCTCGGCGTCGCGCTTCTTCAGCCCCGGCGGCGT
>JAYRKO010000121.1:0-6837 GCA_041905745.1 Tagaea sp.
GTCGCGATCGCCAGCAGGCTGAATGCGATGAATGTGCTTTTGACCGTCGCCATACGCGTCCTCCGGGGGAAAAGGGCGGGGGCAGACTGCGTGCATAGTTTAAATAATGTGTAAAACTGATACCAGAAATTGGGGCTTCGGCCACAGGTCGCTGAAACGCCTTCAGAATTCCGCGTTCGCCTGCATCGCCAGAACGCCACCCGGCCCGCGCGCCCACAACTCGGCGCCGTCCGCAACCTTGCGGCCACACAGCTCGAACGGCTCGGTGTCGACGAGCGGCGACACGGCGCGGAATTCGAAGCGCCGGAGCGCGCGGCCCGCGCGCTCGACGGCCAGATCCTGCAGGAGCGTCGCGATCAGCGGGCCGTGCACGACGAGCCCGGCATAGCCCTCGACCCCGGTGGCGTAGGTGCGGTCGTAGTGGATGCGGTGGCCGTTGAACGTCAGCGCCGAATAGCGGAACAGCAGCACCGGGTCGGGCACGACGCGGCGCGACCAGTCCTCGCCCGCCGATGCCTGTGCGGGCTTCGGCGTCGGGTGCGCCGGATCGGGATCGGCGCGGTAGACGATGTCGTGCCACTCCTCGACACACGGCGCGCCGTCGGCGGAAATCGCGTGATGCACGGTCACGAAAACGAGCGGGCCGCTGCGCCCGTGCTTCTCCTCCACCTTCTCGATGCGCGAGACGCGCGTGGCGTGCGCGCCGATGGTTAGCGGCGAATGGTAGGCAAGCCGGCCGCCCGCCCACATGCGCCGCGGCAACGCGACCGGCGGCAGGAAGCCGCCGCGCTTGGGATGCCCGTCGCGCCCCAGATCGCGCGCCTTCTCGACCGCATTGAAGAACGCCCAGTGCCAGCCCGGCGGTACCGCGTCCGCCGGCGGATCGCGGTCGAACGTGGCGGCGAGTGCGGCGAGCCGTTCGGCCGCAATGATCTCCACGCGCGTCTCGGTGCGCCCGATCCAGTCGGCGAGGTTCATGCGAATTCCGCGCGGATCGCGGCCGAATGCTGGCCGACGGCCGGCACGGGGCCCAGCGCAGGTGCACGCGCGCCGTCGACGACGGGCGGCGGGGCCGGGATCGCGACCTTGCCTGCGGGCGTCTCGATCTCGACGCGGCGCAGCTGCGGGTGCTTCGAGAAGCGCGCCACGTCGTTGAGCTCGCCGAACGCGATGGCGCCCTTCTTGAGCCGCGCGACCAGATCGTCGCGCATGCGTGCGCCGAACGCGGCGGCGATGTGCGCATCGAGCGCCGCGCGGTTCTTCACGCGCAGCACGTTGGTCGCGAACTCGGGCGCAATCGGCTCTTCGAGCACGTGGGCGCAGAAATTGGCCCATTCGCGGTCGTTCTGCACCGAGATGACGATGGGGATGCCGTCGGCCGACGCGAACGCGCTGTAAGGCGCGACCGACGGGTGCGCGAGGCCCACGCGCGCCGGTGCCTTGCCGCCGTAGTCGTGGTGCAGCAGCGGCACCGCCATCCAGTCGGCCATGCCGTCGAACAGCGAGACCTTGATCGAGCGCCCCTCGCCCGTCTTCCCGCGCGCGATCAGCGCCTCGAGGATCGCCTGATGCGCGTACATGCCCGCCGCGATGTCGCACACCGAAACGCCCACGCGGCCCGGCGCCTCCGGTCCGCCGGTGATGGAGGCAAGCCCCGTCTCGGCCTGTACGAGCATGTCGTAGCTCTTCATCGCCGCGTACGGGCCTTCGTCGCCGTAACCCGAAATGTCGACGACGACGAGGCGCGGATATTTCGCGCGCAGTTCCTCGGTGCCGAAGCCTGCGCGCGCGGCGGCACCCGGCATCAGGTTCTGGATGAACACGTCGGCCTTCGCGAGGATGCGGTGGAGCAACGCCGCGTCGGCCTTGTCCTTCACGTCGGCCACCAGCGACTGCTTGCCGCGATTGAGCCACACGAAATAGCTCGCCTGCCCCTTGGCGACCGTATCGTAGCCGCGCGCGAAATCGCCCTCCGCGCGTTCGATCTTGATGACGCGTGCACCCGCATCGGCCAGCCGCGACGAGCAGTACGGCGCCGCAACCGCCTGTTCGAGGCTCAGCACGAGGATGCCGTCGAGTGCGCCGGCCATGTCAGTACGACCGCGGCAGGTCGAGCACGTGCTCGGCCAGATAGGCGAGGATCAGGTTCGTCGAGATGGGCGCCACCTGATAGAGCCGCGCCTCGCGGAACTTGCGCTCGACGTCGTATTCCTCGGCGAAGCCGAAGCCGCCATGCGTCTGCAGGCACGCCTCGGCCGCCTTCCACGACGCGTCGGCCGCCAGCATCTTCGCCATGTTCGCCTGCGGCCCGCACGCCTCGCCCGCCTCGTAGAGGTCGAGCGCCTCGCGCACCATCAGCGCCGCCGCCTGCCCTTCGGCATAGGCGCGCGCGATGGGGAACTGGACGCCCTGGTTCTGCCCGATGGGCCGGCCGAACACGACGCGCTCGCGGGCATAGGCGCTCGCCTTGTCGACGAACCAGCGCATGTCGCCCACGCACTCGGCCGCGATCAGCATGCGCTCGGCGTTCATGCCGTCGAGGATGTAGCGGAAGCCCTTGCCCTCTTCGCCGATGCGGTTTTCCGCCGGCACCTCGAGCCCGTCGAAGAAAATCTCGGTCGTCGCGTGGTTCATCATCGCGCGCAGCGGCTTGATCGTCAGGCCCTTGGCCTTGCGCATGTCGACGACGAAGACGGACAGCCCGTCGGTCTTCTTCGTGACCTTGTCCTTGGGCGTCGTGCGCGCGAGCAGCAGCATCAGGTCGGAATGCTCGGCCCGGCTCGTCCACACCTTCTGGCCGTCGACGACGTAGACGTCGCCCTTGCGCGTCGCGGTCGTACGGATCGCGGTCGTGTCGGTGCCGGCCGTGGGTTCGGTCACGCCGAAGGCCTGAAGGCGCAAGGCGCCCGACGCGATGCCCGGCAGGAAGCGCTTCTTCTGTTCCGCACTGCCGTGACGCAGGATCGTGCCCATCGTGTACATCTGCGCGTGGCACGCGCCGCCGTTGCAGCCCGAGGTGTGGATCTCCTCAAGGATCGCGGCGGCGGCCGACAGGCCGAGGCCGGAGCCGCCGTATTCCTCCGGGATCAGCACGGCGAGCATGCCGGCCTTCGTCAGTTCCGCGACGAACTCCGTCGGATAGGCACGCTCGCGGTCGAGCTTGCGCCAGTATTCACCCGGATACTTCGCGCACAGCGCGCGGACCGACTCCCGGATTTCGGGATGTGCGGGCCCGCGCATCGTCAGGCCGCGCGCTTGCGCAGGTCGGCCAGCAGGTCGGCCGGAATCTTGATGCCGTCCTTCTGCGCGGCCGCGCGAAGCTTCAGGCGACGCTCGCCCGGCAGGCGCGTGCCCGGCTGGGCGAGCACGGCCGTCAGCAGCGTTTCCAGACGCTGCGCGAACGCCGGTCCCGCGAACCGCAGCGGATCGATCAGCAGGAAGAACTGGCCCACGCGCGGCGGCGGGCCCTTGGCGTCGAAGAACGAACTCGCCTCGTAGCCGTAGTTGGACGCCGTCAGCGTCGCGGCGAGGATTTCGACCATGAGCACGAGGGCCGCCCCCTTCGCCTCGCCCATCGGCACCATCGTGCCGGCCATGCCGGCCTTCGGATCGGTCGTGGGCTTGCCGGCGGGGTCCAGCGCCCAGCCTTCGGGGATCGCTTCGCCCTTCTGGGCGGCGACCATCAGCTTGCCGCGCGCGACCTTCGACAGCGACAGGTCGATCACCAGCGGCGCCTTGCCCGTGCGGGGTGCCGCGAACGCGATGGGGTTCGTGCCGAACAGGCCCTTCGAGCCGCCCCAGGGGGCGATCGCCTGCGGCGAGTTGCCGAAGCCCAGCGCCACGAGGCCCGCCTCGGCCGCCTTCTCGACGTGATAACCGGCCGCGCCGAAATGATGCGAGTTGCCGATCCCCACCCCCACGACGCCGGCCGTGCGCGACATCTCGATGCCGCGCGCAAGGCCCTGCGCGATGGCCGGATAGGCGAAGCCGTCCTTCGCGTCGACGAACAGTGCGCCGGGCGCGTTCGCGCGCAGCTCCGGCACCGCCTTGCCGGCGACCTTGCCCGCCTTCGCCTGATCGGCGTAGGCCGCCACGCGGGAAAGCCCGTGGCTGGCGAGCCCGTCGGCCTCGGCCGCCACCAGCGCGTCGGCGACGGCGGCGGCGTTGGCTTCGGCCGTGCCGGCCGCGACCAGCGCCTTCAGCGCCAGCGCGTGCGCGTCGCTCAGCGAAATCGTCTCGCTCATTTCGACCCCTTGAGGCCGAGCTTCTGCAACGCGCCGCGCACGTTGGCGACGGTGACGGACGAAACGCGCACGTTGCCCTCGGCCGTGACGCCGGCGATGTGCGGCGTCAGCCACAGGCGCGGCGCGCCCTCCAAGGGCGAACCCGCCTTCAGCGGCTCCTTGTCGTAGACGTCGATCAGCGCACCGCCGATCGTGCCGGCCTTCAACGCCGCGGCCAGTGCCGCCTCGTCGATGATGCCGCCGCGTGCGGTGTTGATGAGCAGTGCGGTCTTCTTCATCTTCGACAGACGCGCGGCGTCGAACATGTTGCGCGTATCGGGTGTCAGCGGCACGTGAATCGAGATCACGTCGCTCGTCGCGCACAGCTCGTCGATCGTGGCGATGCGCGTCACGCCATATTGCTTCCAGACCGGGTCGTCGGCCTTGACCATCGGGTCGTAGGCCGCGAGATCCATCTCCAGCGCCTTGGCGCGCGTCGCCGTCGCGCGCGCGATGCCCCCGAAACCCACGAAGCCCAGGCGCTTGCCCATCGCCTCGCCCAGCATCAGGTCGTTGCGCGGCCACTTGCCGGCGAGCACGTCGGCATTCGCCTTCCATACGTCGCGCAGGCCCACGAGGATCGCGGCGATCACGTATTCGGCGACCGAAACGGTGTTGGCACCCGTCGCCGGGAAAACCTGGATGCCCCGGCGCGCGCATTCGTCCATGTCGATGTTGTCGAGCCCGACGCCCAGCCGGCCGATCACCTTGAGGTTCTTCATCGCGGCGAGCACGGGCCCGCGGATCTGCGTCAGGTTGCGCACGATGATTGCGGGGCTCTCGGCCGCGAGCTTCGCCAGCTCTTCGGGCTTGGAAACGAGCGTGCGGTCGTAATGGACCTTGTAATCCTTCGCCAGGTCGTCGACGGCCCACTGGTCGACGAATTCGCTCACGACGATGTCGTACATCTTCTACATCTGCTCCATGTATTCGGCCGGATCGACGACGGCGTCGATGACCGTGAAACGCCGCGCCGAAACGGCTTCGGCGAACGCCTTCTCGAACTGGGCGAGGGTCTCGACCCGCACGCCCGTCGCACCGCACGCCTCGCCGAGCCGGTCAAAGCGCGGCCCTTTGAAATCGACCGCGCGCGGCGCCATCTGCATTTTGGCCTGTTTGAGCTTGATAAGCGAGAGCGCCTGGTCGTTCAGCACGACGACGACGACCGGCAGATCCAGTTCGGCCGCCAGCGGCAGCTCGCCCGCCGTCATCAGCATGCAGCCGTCGCCCACCAGCGCCACGACCGGTGCCTCGGGGCAGGCGAGCTGCGCGCCGATGGCGGCCGGCACCGCATAGCCCATGCAGCAAAGCCCGTTGGATTGCAGCAGCTGGCCCGGCGAGCGGCACTTGATCGCGTGGTTGGCGAGGATGCGGTGCGCACCCACATCGACCGTCAGTTTCCAGTCGGGCGCGATGCGGTCCGACACGGCCTTGAACAGGCCGGCGGGCGAAATGCCCTTCTTCGGTTCGCGCGGGCGCACGATATGCGCGATTTCCGCGCGGCACGCGTCGAGCTCGGCGGTCGGCCAGGCGCCCGCCCCCTTCTCGCCCGACGAGGAAAGCTGCGCGAGCATGGCCGGCAGATCGCCGTAGCATTCGCGCCCCAGCGGAAAGATGCGGTGGTTGAGCGGACCCCAGTCGAGCGTCACGACCGCGCGGTCCTGCGGCCACGCATCGACCCACGCATCGCGCAGTTCGATGGGATCGAAGCCGACGCACACGATCAGGTCGGCCGCGCGCACGATCTTCATGTTCGCGGCATCGACGATGGGCGACAGGCCCACCGCGCCCAGACAAAGCGCATGCGCCTCGTCGACCGTGCCCTTGGCCTTGTAGGTCGCGAAGAACGGGATCGACCAGGATTCGAGGAAACTCCGCAAGGCCGCCGGCACGCCGTCCTGCACCGCCCCGCGGCCGATCAGCGCCAGCGGGCGCTTGGCCCGCGAGATCGCCAGCCGGACATCGACGGCGACGTCCGCCGCCAACGCGATGCGCGCGATTTCGACCGGTCGCGCGTCGAACGCTTCCTTCGAATCCGCACGCCCGAGATCGGCAGGCACGTTCAGCATCACCGGGCCGGCCGGATAGCTCGTCGCGATGTCGAGCGCGCGGGCAAGATGCTGGGCGGGCCGCGCGGCGTTGAGCGTGGCAGCGTATTTGGTGACGGGCGTCGCCAACGCCACGTGATCGAAAGCCTGATGGTTGTAGATGTGGGCGGACGCCGTCGCCATCTCGCCCGTCAGCACGGCCAAAGGCGAGCGTTCCATCAGCGCGCCGGCAATGCCGGCCGTCGCGTTCGCGATGCCGGGGCCCAGTGCGGGGATCAGCACCTGCGGCTTGCCGGTGATCTGACACACCGCATCGGCCATGAAGGCGGCGGCGGGTTCGGACTTCGCCAGCACGAAGCGGATGCCGGTCTCCTCGCACGCGCGCACGATTTCCAGCACGTCGTTGCCCGGGATGCCGAAGGCGAAGGATGCACCCCGGTTCTTCAGCGTCGTGGCGAGCTTGTCGGCGACTTTCACTTGGCTGCCCTCTATTCGGCGGCGGTATC
>JAYRKO010000122.1:0-6836 GCA_041905745.1 Tagaea sp.
CTGCCGCACAAGGTCGTCACCGGTGGGCGCGACTACCGCTTCGTGCGTCTCCCGTTTCACGAGGGCATGCTGTCTTTCACGTTGGACGGCGGCCCGGCATGCAAGAAGCTCCTGGGCGACTTCACGGAGCCGGATCTCGGCTCGGTCCGGATGTTCCATGTCCCGAACAACTGGAACCATTTCCTCGCGGACCACATCATCCATTTCCGCGTGCTGCCGCTGTCACATGATCGAACGGCCGTCCGCACGACTTGGCTTGTGCACGAGGACGCGGTCGAAGGTGTGGATTACGACATCAAGCGGTTGACGGAAGTGTGGATCGCGACCAACGCGCAGGATGCGCGTCTGGCGTCCGTCAACCATCAGGGCATCCGGTCGAGCGCCTATGCGCCCGGTCCCTATGCGCCGACCGAATTCATGTTGACCAATTTCACGAACTGGTATGCCGGCAAGATCGCCGACTTCGCCGGAACGCCTGCGACATCGAAGGCCGCCGCACAATGAACGGCTCGATAAAGCTGACGGTCGTCGAGATCCGGCCGGAAGCCGCCGACATCGCGACATTCGTCTTCCGGCCGGCTGGAGCCCCGATCGCACATTCCGCAGGCCAATCGATGACGCTTCGACTGCCCGTCGAGGGTGGCGAGCTTCATCGGACGTTCTCGATCGCCTCCGCGCCCGGCGGCGACACGATCGCGATGACGATCAAGGCCCATCGCGACGGTCGCGCGACCACATGGATGCATCGCGTGCTCAAGCCCGGCGACGAAGTCTCGGCGCGCGGGCCGAACGGGCGCTTTACGGTCGATCTCGAGCCAAGCGGCCCCGTTGCATTCGTGTCGGCAGGGTCCGGCGCATCACCCTTGATGTCGATGCTTCGCCATCTTGCGGCGACGCAGGCCGAGCGGGATATGGTCTGGCTCCATTGGGCGCGTACGCCGGGCGACGTTCTGTTCGCCACGGAAATCGCCAATCTGCAGCGACGCTGCCCGAACCTGCGCGTTGCGATGTTCGCGACGCGGCCGGCGCCGGGATGGTTCGGGTTCTCCGGGCGCCCGCGCCGCGCCACCGTTGCGGCCGCTGCTCCGGACATCGCCCGCCGCGCCGTGTTCTGCTGCGGTCCCGAAGGATTCATGGCGGCGGTGCGCGCGATCCACGCAGCGGAGGGTGGCGACGGCGCGAAATTCCATATCGAGCATTTCGGGAGCGTGCGCGAGACGAAAAATTCGGGCGCCGCCGTGCAACTCGGTGGGGCAGGCGATGCGACGGCGTTCGAAATCCGTCTTGGCGACAAATCGTTCCAGGCTCGTGCGGACGAGACACTCCTTTCGGCCGCGACGCGCCAGAACGTTGTCATTCCCTGCGGATGTGCGTCGGGGATCTGCGGGACGTGCCGCGTGCGGCTCGTCTCGGGCGATGTCGAGATGCACCACAACGGCGGCCTGTCGCCGGAGGACGAAGCCGGCGGGTCGATTCTTGCCTGTTCGTCGCGCCCCCGCTCGCACGTTTCGATCGAACTCTGATCGGCAATCGGTTGCAACCGATTGCTAATCCAGCCGAAGTTCTGGCTTTGGTTAAAATTTCGTAAATCATTGTAAATCAAAAAAGAATCTTCTCCGCAGGTGTCTGCGGCTGTTCCGAAAGTTGTCGATATCTTACATTTGTTGGGTACGCCGCAAGTCGGACAAGGCCCAAAGATGTGGACCATTGTTTCCTGCATAACGAATGAACATGACTTGGGTCTGGTCGTGTTGGCGGCGATCGTTTGCCTGCTGACATGCTTCACAAGCATGCTCTTGTTGTCGCGCGCGCGGCTGACGCCTGCGCGGCCCGCGTTATGGCTCGTCGCGGCGGGCTTCGCGCTTGGGGGCGGTACATGGGCGGCGCATTTCGTCGGAATGCTCGCCTATCGTCCCGGACTTCCAATGGGTTTCGACGTACCGACGACGCTTGCCTCCATGGTCGTCGCGGTCTTCGGATGTACGGCCGGCCTCGCATTGTTCCTCAGGCCTCGATCCGATTGGTGGATGGCCGTCGCGTCCGGAATCGTCGTCGGTGGCTCGATCTGCGCCATGCATTTCATCGGCATGTCCGCAGTCCGTGTCTCCGGCGTCATCGACTTCGATCCTTCATTCGTCGCGCTCTCGATCGCATTCGCGGTCGGCTTTTCCTTCGCAAGCTGCCTTGCGCATGCGGACATTGATACGATGCGTGGGCGCACGACCAGCGCGTCGCTTCTTGCGCTCGCCATATTCGCGCTCCACTTCACGGCGATGGCAGCGGTCAAGATCACGCCAAACCCGCTCGTGTCTTTGCCGGACGACGCCGCCGAACCCGTCTATCTCGCCATCGCGGTTGCGGGCGTAACCGTGGCGATCATGTTGGTCGGCGTCGTGGGCGCCATACTCGATCGCCATCTCGAATTGCGCATGCTTCACGAATTGCGCCGGTTCCAGCAGCTTACGGAAGCATCCCTCGAGGGGATCTGCATCTGCCGCGACGGCATCGTTCTGGATGCGAACTCGAATGTCGGAAAGCTCGTCGGGCGGGATCGCGCGGCGCTTATCGGCCATTCGTTCGATGCGTTCGTGACCCCCGGTTCTCTTGGAGAATTCAGACGGTGTTCCGAAGCGGCTGCAAAGTCGACGGAGCGGATCGAACTGGTCGCCGCTGACGGACGTACGCGCCTCGTCGAGCTTCTGACCCGCCGGATCGACTATGACGGAGAGCCGGCGCAGGTCTTTGTCCTGCGCGACGTCACGGAGCGTGCGCGCGAAGAGATCATTCGCGAGGTCGAGGACCGCGTGCTGCGCGGGCTGATCGAAGACTTGCCGCTGGCGGCACTGCTCGAACTGCTGTGCCGGGCGGTCGAGCAGACCATGCACGGCGCGATTTGCTCTGTCATGCTCGTAACGGAGGATCGCAAGCATCTTCGCGTCGTCGCCGCGCCCAATTTCACGCCGGCGTTCCGCACCGCATTCGACGACGTCGAGATCGGCCCGGATGTCGGATCGTGCGGGGCCGCCGTCCATCGGGGGACGCCGGTCGTAACGCTCGATATCAGCACGGATCCTCTCTGGAGCGAGTTCCAGGACATCGCGCAGCAAGCGGGCGTGCGAGCCTGCTGGTCGACGCCGCTCTTCTCCCGCATGGGACAGGTCATCGGGACCTTCGCGATTTACCATCGGTCCGTCTACAAACCCACGACACTCGACCACGAACTTGTGGGTCGGCTTGCCTCGCTCGTGGCGGTTGCGATCCAGCGCGGGATGCTGCTCGAGGCGCTGGTCGCGGAAAAGGAACGCGCCGAGGACGCAAGCCGGGCGAAGTCGGAGTTCCTTGCGAACATGAGCCACGAGCTGCGCACGCCGCTCAATGCGATCCTCGGATTCAGCGAGATGATCGCGCACCGCATGCTCGGCGAGAATGCCGTCGCAAAGGCTGCCGACTATGCACGCGATATCAATCGCAGCGGACAACATCTTCTATCGTTGATCAACGACCTTCTCGACGTCACCAAGATCGAGGCGAAGAGCCTGACGATCGCGCGCGAGCGATGCGCGCTTGCAGCCGTCGTCGCCGAACAGGTCGAACTCGTTCGCCGCGCGATTTCGGACGCGCCGCCCCTGGTGGCGACGGTTCCACCCGAATGCCCGGATCTTCACGCTGGGCCCCGGGCATTGGCCCAGATCCTGCTCAATGTCATCGGCAATGCGGCGAAGTTCACACCTTCGACTGGACGTGTTTCGGTGTGGGTCGACGACACGGCGCCGGGGTTGCGCATCTTCATTGCCGATACGGGTCCAGGCATACCGTCGGAAGCACTCAAGGAACTCGCGACGCCATTCCGGCAGGTTTCCCAAGTTTACAGCCGCGGACATGGCGGCACGGGATTAGGTCTCTACATTTCTCGTGCGCTGATGGAGGCGCACGGCGGATCCCTTATCATCGAGAGTGCGGTCGGAAAGGGAACGCAGGTGACGCTCGCCTTTCCGGAAGTGTCGGTTCTGCGCGACGCCAAGTCAGTGCGTCCGGTTCTCGCCGCTACAAACGATTGAGCGCGCTTCACCGGCGCTGAATCTCAACCGGCTTCCGCCAGCAGCACTTCGACGATCGTGCGCCACTCGGCGTCGGTCGGGCCTGTCGCGACGGGCTTGCCAGCTCGGCGATACCAATAGCCTGCATTTGCAAGATCGCCTTCAACGCGATGCAGATGAGCATGGACCCAGTCGTGCCGAGGCTCGCCTTCGTCCTGCTGTGCCAGCTTGTGTGCTTGGTCCCAGTCCCCC
The DNA here is from genome assembly GCA_041905745.1 of Tagaea sp. Lineage (GTDB taxonomy): Bacteria > Pseudomonadota > Alphaproteobacteria > CACIAM-22H2 > CACIAM-22H2 > Tagaea. Next base: position 4,290 of record JAYRKO010000122.1, read on the forward strand.
TTGCCGAGATGCCATAGGGCGGCGAGTGGGCGGGACAGCTCCTCCGGAGGCGAGGGCTGCTCGAGCGAGGTTTTGAAGGCGTGGATATCCATTCGAGGCGATTCGGGGAGGTTCAAGATGGCGAGATCATAGCCCGAAACCGGCCTCGGCGCCCTTTGGGGGCGGGCTCGCCGGTTTTATAGAAAACCGGCAATGAGTTAGCGCGCGTGACGCCACGATGGCATGCGGCGCGCTTGTGTCGTATGTAGCGTCGGCGCCCATCTGAAACGCTCGACATAAGAAAAGGCTACCGGGATGAAACGGATCGATTTTTCGCAAGCTCTGCCGGTGGATGCGGCCGATGCCGTCCTCGTCGGGCGGATCTGGCTGCCGGCTGCCAGCGGCCCGGCCATCGTCGCGCTGCGCGGCGACGAACTCTTCGACGTGACGCGGGATTTCGCGACCGTCCGGGACCTTTGCGAGCAGGCCGACCCGGCTGCGGCCCTTCGCGCGGCGAAGGGGACCCGCGTCGCCGGGGTGACGGAAGTCCTCGCCAACAGCGACGAAGCATTCCGCGATCCCAAGAAGCCGTGGCTGCTGGCGCCGATCGATCTGCAATCGGTGAAGGCTGCGGGTGTGACGTTCGTTATCTCGATGCTTGAGCGCGTGATCGAGGAACGCACGCGCGGCGCGCCGGAACTCGCAGCCGCCGCGCGCAAGGAAGTTCTCGACCTGATCGGCGGCGATATCGCGAAGCTGAAGCCCGGTTCGGACGAGGCGGCCAAGCTGAAGGAATGGCTCATCAAGAAGAACGCCTGGAGCCAGTATCTGGAAGTCGGCATCGGCCCGGACGCCGAAATTTTCACGAAGTCGCAGCCGATGTCGTCGGTCGGAACGGGCGCCTTTGCGGGGTTGCATCCGATGTCGCGCTGGAACAACCCGGAGCCGGAGATCGTGCTCGTTGTTTCCTCGGCGGGTCGGATCGTCGGCGCGGCGCTCGGCAACGACGTCAATCTGCGCGACGTCGAAGGGCGGTCGGCGCTGCTGCTGGGCAAGGCCAAGGACAACAACGCGAGTTGCGCGATCGGCGCGTTCGTGCGCCTTTTCGACGCGAAGTTCGACCTCGACGAAGTACGGCGCACGGACGTGAGCCTCGTCGTCGCGGGCGAGGACAATTTCCGTCTCGAAGGCATGTCGTCGCTGAAGATGATCAGCCGGGATCCGGCGGATATCGCCGGACAGGCGATCGGCGCGCATCACCAGTATCCCGACGGTTTCGTCCTTTTCCTCGGCACGATGTTCGCGCCCGTGCAGGATCGTGGTGGTGCCGGTCAGGGCTTCACGCACAAGGTCGGCGACATCGTCACGATTTCCGCGCCGAAGCTGGGTGCGCTGACGAACCGGATGACGACTTCGGATAAGGCGCCACCCTGGACCTTCGGGGTAAGCCACCTCTATCGCAACCTGGCCGCGCGCGGCCTCCTCAATCAGTAACGGCGGAGAATTCTATGACCGAGATGCTCAAGAACCTGATCGGCGGCGAATGGAAAGCGGGCGGCAGCGCTTCGAAGGACGTCAATCCGTCGAACACCAATGACGTCGTGAACGAATATGCGCAAGGCACCATCGCCGACCTCAATGCGGCGGTCGCCGCAGCGAAGGCCGCGTTTCCGGCATGGAGCCGCACGACGGGGCAGGAGCGTTACGAAATCCTGAAGAAGGCGTCCGACGAGGTGCTGGCGCGCCGCGAGGAACTCGGCAAGCTTCTGTCGCGCGAAGAAGGCAAGACGCTGCCCGAGGGCATCGGCGAAGCCACGCGCGCGGGCCAGATCCTGGCCTTCTTCGCGGGCGAATGCGTGCGGCTTGGCGGCGAGATGATCCCGTCGATCCGCCCGGGCGTGGGCGTCGAGGTCACGCGCGAAGCGGTCGGCGTCGTGGGGCTCATCACGCCGTGGAACTTCCCCATCGCAATTCCTGCCTGGAAGATTGCGCCGGCGCTGGCCTACGGCAACTGCGTGGTCGTGAAGCCCGCCGACCTGACGCCGGCCTGCGCTTGGGCGCTTGTCGATATCCTCAACCGGGCCGGGCTGCCGAAGGGCGTGCTGAATCTCGTCATGGGGCGCGGTTCGACCGTCGGTCAGGCGCTGCTCGAGCACAAGGACGTCGCGGCGATCAGCTTCACGGGTTCCGTCGCGACCGGCCGCAAGGTTGCGGCGGCGTGCGTCGCGTCGAGCCCGATGAAGAAGGTCCAGCTCGAAATGGGCGGCAAGAATCCGCTCGTCGTCCTCGACGACGCCGACCTTGCCGTGGCGGTCGACTGCGCCGTCAACGGCGCTTATTTCTCCACCGGCCAGCGCTGCACGGCGTCCTCGCGCCTCATCGTACAGGCGGGCATCCACGACAAGTTCGTGGCGGCGACGATCGAGAAGCTCAAGTCCCTCGTCGTCGACGATGCGCTGAAGCAGGGCACGCATATCGGGCCCGTCGTCGACAAGTCGCAGCTCGATACCGACCTCGAATACATCAAGGTCGCGCAGTCGGAGGGCGCCAAACTCGCGTGGGGCGGGG
>JAYRKO010000123.1:0-6824 GCA_041905745.1 Tagaea sp.
TGTTGCCCGCGCGCTTCTCCGCCCAGTACTTCCACACGTCCGAGCCCGAGCCCAGCGTCTTGCCGTGCCAGTTGCCGCGCAGCATGGGGCCCGCCGGCAGGAAGATCGCCGGGATGTTCATCGAGGCCGCACCCATCAGCATGGCGGGCACGGTCTTGTCGCAGCCGCCCATCAGCACGACGCCGTCGACCGGGTTGGCGCGCAGCAGCTCCTCGACGTCGATCGACAGCAGGTTGCGGTAGATCATCGTCGTGGGCTTCATGAACGGCTCGCCCAGCGACATCGCCGGCATCTCCAGCGGGAAGCCGCCGGCCTGATAGACGCCGCGCTTCACGTCCTCGACGCGGGACTTGAAATGGTGGTGGCAGGGATTGATGTCGCTGAACGTGTTGATGATCGCGATGACCGGCTTGCCCGCGTAATCCTCGGCCGAAAAGCCCATCTGCTTGGTGCGCGAACGGTGGCCGAACGAACGCATGTCCTGCGCGCCGTACCAGCGGTGGCTGCGCAGTTCTTCGGGCTTCTTGCGACTCATTTTCCGGTTTCCCCCCAAAATCGTGGCCGCAGAATGCGTTCTCCCTCCCGCCGCGTCAATCGTTCGGCTAAAACGTTTCGGCAAAGGGGAATGGCGGACATGCGGAATATGCGCGTCGACGGCAACCGGCTGTGGGAAAGCCTCATGGAGATGGCGAAGATCGGCGCCACGCCCAAGGGCGGCGTCGCCCGGCTGGCGCTCACCGATCTCGACCGGCAGGGCCGCGACCTGTTCGCGAAATGGGCGAAGGAAGCCGGCTGCACCGTTTCGGTCGACCGCGTGGGCAACATGTTCGCCCGGCGCGAGGGCAAGAACCCCGCACTCCCCGCCGTGATGACCGGCAGCCATCTCGACACGCAGCCGACCGGCGGAAAGTTCGACGGCGTCTACGGCGTGCTCGCCGGCATCGAGGTCATGCGCACGCTCGCCGACGCGAAGGTCGAGACCGAGCGCGCGATCGAAGTCGCCGTGTGGACGAACGAGGAAGGCTCGCGCTTCTCGCCAGCGATGATGGGTTCGGGCGCCTATGCCGGCGTCTTCGCGCTCGACGAAGTCGAATCGAAGAAGGATGTCGACGGCGTCTCCTTCGCCGAGGCCATCGCGAAGATCGGCTACCGGGGCGCCGAGAAGGTCGGCGGCCGGCCGACGGCCGCCTATTTCGAGGCGCATATCGAGCAGGGCCCGATCCTGGAGGCCGAGGGAAAGACGATCGGCATCGTCACCGGCGCGCAGGGCCAGCGCTGGTACGAGGTGACGGTGATCGGCCAGGAGGCCCATGCCGGCCCCACGCCGATGGCGCGGCGCAAGGACGCGCTGGTGGGTTCGGCGCGGATGATCGATCTCGTCAACCGCATCGGGCACGAATTCCAGCCGGGTGCGTGCGCCACGGTGGGCTTCATCCAGTCGCAGCCCAACAGCCGCAACACGATCCCGGGCCGCGTGTTTTTCACGATCGATTTCCGCCACCCGGACGATGCGCGCCTGTCGGGCATGGACCGCGCGATGAAGGACGGCTTCGCGAAGATCGCGGCCGACGCCGGCCTCGAACTGGCGATCAAGGATTTCTGGTATTTCCCGCCCACGCCCTTCGACGCACGGTTGGTCGACGCGGTGCGGCAGGGGGCAGCCCTCCACGGCCACAGCGCGATGGAGATCGTCTCGGGCGCAGGCCACGACGCCGTCTACATGGCGCGCGTGGCACCCACCGCAATGATCTTCGTGCCGTGCGCGGACGGCATTTCCCACAACGAGATCGAGGACGCCAAGCCCGCCGACCTTTCGGCGGGCTGCGACGTGCTGCTGCACGCAATCCTCGAAGCGGCCAAGGCTTGAGCGCGGAGGCTTCAAGGCTGCTGCGCGAGGGCGAGGCGCTCGTGAAAAAGCGCGCCTTCGCGGCCGCGCGCGATGCGCTGGCGCAGGCCGTGGCGCTTTCCCCAGCGCTCGCCCCGGCGCATTCGCTGCTGGGGCGCGCGCGCCACGGACTTGGCGATGCGGCGGGCGCGGCCGAGTCCTACCGTGCCGCCCTCGACCTCGACGCCCGCGACGCCGATGCGTGGCGCAGGCTCGGCAACGCGCTGCTCGACCTCGAACGCACGCGTGAGGCGGCCGATGCCTTCCGCAAGGCGAGCACACTCAACCCGCGCGATTCGGGCGCGGTCTACGGGCTCGGCACCGCGCTCGCCGAAGCCGACGACGTCGCGGGGGCGGAGGCCGCCTTCGCCGCGTGGGGCCGCCTGCCGCCGCCCGCGGGTCTCGATCCGCATCTGCATTTCGCCGCCATCGCGGGCCAGATCCGCCTCGCCGACGATTTCTTCGCAAGCCTCGACACGGGCCCCGGCCCCGAACTGTCGGGGAATTTCGCGCAAGGCGATTCCCCGCTCGTGTTCGCGGCGGCCGATGCGGGCTACACCGCGCGCTTCGTCGACCTGATCGCGGGCAACCTCGCCGCACAGGCGCCGGGCATCGCCTTCCACCTCCACGTCGTCAACCCGACGGCGGAAAGCGAGGCGAAGGTCGCGCGCGTGCTGGAATTGACGCAAGGTCATCTCGATTTCGCGGTGACGCGCGAGACGGTCGATCTTTCGCGTTACGCGGCACCCGGCCTCGACCCGCTCTACGCCGCCAAGACGTATTATTCGTGCGCGCGCTTCCTCACCTTGCCGCGCCTCGTCGCGCATTACCGCCGGCCGATCCTCGTGTGCGACATCGACCTGGCGCCCACGCGCGATCCGCGGCCGTGGCTCGACGAACTTGCCGCGTGCGATGCCGGCGCCAACGTCAAGATCCGCTACGATTTCGCCAACCGCCTGCTGGCGACGATGGTCTATTTCGGCGACACGCCGGCCGGCCGGCGCTACGCCGATCTCGTCGCCGCCTATTGCCGCCGCTTCCTCGAAAGCCGCACGGCGACGTGGACCATCGATCAGGTGGCGCTGCACGCGGCATGGCTGCACATGCGCCGCACCGGCCAATGGAACGACTTTCGCGAATTCGCGCCCGGCATCATGAACTGGATGGACGACACCTTCGACGCCGAGGAGGCGCGCCGCCGCTTCCTGTTCGTGTCGCTCTATTCGAGCGTGCCGAAGGCCTGAGCGGCCGCCTCAGCCTGCACCAAGATGCCGGGCGAGCTTGTCGAGCGTCTGGTAGCCGTATTCGACCGCACCGAAGCCGATGACCGCAACGCGCTGCGCCGGTGTCGGATGGAGCTGGCGCATGGTCAGCACGGTCTTGCCGTTGCTCTGCGCGTCGAACGTGACGGTCACGTGGAACCGCCCCGGGTCGTCGTCCTTGTCCGCGCCGTGCTCGATCTCGATCAGGTGCGGCGCTTCGATGCGCAGGAAGCGCATTCGGTTGTCGTATCTCGTGCCGTCGGGCCCGGTATAGACGAAACGCCAGCGCCCGCCGGGCCGAATGTCGATTTCGAGCGTCTCGGTCTTGAAGCCGGCGGGGCCGAACCACTTGCCGATCTGCCCGGCGTCCGTCCACGCCGCGAACACGCGCGCGCGCGGCGCGTCGATCACGCGGCACAGCACGATCTCGCGGTCCAGCGCCCAGATCTTTCGGGGATCATCGCTCATCGGTTTCGTCCTTCGGGGGGTTGGAAGTGCTTGCGAGAAACTGCTCCAGGCGGTCGAAGCGCGCTTCCCACGCCCGGCGCGTGTGGTCGAGCCATGCCCGCGCCTCGCCAAGCCGGTCGGCGCGGATGCGGCACGGGCGTTTGCGCCCGTCGCGGCCGCGCTCGATCAGGCCCGCGCGCTCCAGCACGTTCAGGTGCTGCGAGATCGCCGGCAAGCTCATCGCGAACGGCCCGGCGATTTCCTGCACGGTCATGTCGCCGTGCGTCGCCAGCCGGCCCAGGATCGCGAGCCGCGTGGGATCGCCGAGGGCGGCGAAGGTCCGGGGGATGTCTTCGGAAACGCGCATTGCTTCACTATGTAAACATTTAAGTGATGGCTTAAATATAGAATCGGCACGCGCGAGTCAAGCGTCCCCGCTCGGGCGCCCTAAAGCCCCAGATACGCCTTGCGCACGCGGTCGTCGGCGAGGAGTTCGGCCCCCGTCCCCGCCAGCGCGATGCGGCCGTTTTCCAGCACGTAGGCGCGGCTCGCGAGCTTCAGCGACACCGCGACGTTCTGCTCGACAAGCACGCAGGTGAGCCCGCCGGCGGCAAGGTCGCGGATCGTGCGCAGCACGTCGCCCACGATCGCGGGTGCAAGGCCCAGCGAGGGTTCGTCGAACATGACGAGTTCGGGCTCGCCCATCAGGCAACGGCCGATGGCGAGCATCTGCTGCTCGCCGCCCGACAGCGTGCCGGCCGCCTGCGCGCGCCGTTCGGCAAGCTTGGGGAACATCGACCAGACGCGTTCGAGATTGCGCGCGCGATGGCCCTGCGCGCGCGGCAGCATCGCGCCCATGTCGAGATTTTCGGCGACCGTCAGCGTCGGGAAGACCTGCCGGCCCTCCGCCACCTGCCCGATGCCGAGATCGCACACGCGGTGACTGGGCCAGCCGGCGATGTCGGCGCCCTTCCACAGGATGCGCCCGCGCGTGGGCGCGTGCATGCCGGCGACCGCGCGGATGAGCGACGTCTTGCCCGCCCCGTTCGCGCCCACGATGGCGACGATGGCGTGCGCGGGCACGTCGAGCGTGACGGCGTCCAGCGCCTGCGCATCGCCGTAATGCAGGTCGAGGGCCTCCACGCGCAGCATCAGCCCAGCGCCTCCGCGCCCAGATAGGATTCGAGCACGCGCGGGTCGCGCACCACGTCCTCGGGCGCGCCGTCCGCGATGGCCGCCCCGTGATGCAGCACGAGGATGCGCTGTGCGAGCGCCATCACCGCGCGCATGACGTGCTCGATGAGCAGCACCGTCAGTCCCGTTTCGGCCGCCAGATCGCGCAGGATCGCGACGATGCGGTCGGTCTCGGTGGGCCTGAGGCCCGCCATGACCTCGTCGAGCAGCAAGAGTCGCGGCTGCGTGGCGAGTGCGCGCGCCATTTCCAGCCGCTTGCGGTCGGGCAGCGTCAGCGCGCCCGCGCGCCGGTCGCGCTTGTCCCACAAATCGAGCCGGCGCAGCACCTCGCCTGCGGCGACGCGCGCCGCGTCCGGGTCCTTCTCGCGCAGGAGCGCGCCCACGCAGGCGTTTTCCAGCACGCTCAAACCCGGAAACGGGCGCACGATCTGGAACGTGCGCGCGATGCCGGCGGCACAGATCGCTTCGGGTGCGCGGCCGTCGATGCGCGCGCCCTCGAAGCGCACCGTGCCCTCGTCGGGCGTCAGCGCGCCGGCCAGCAGGTTGAAGAGCGTTGTCTTGCCTGCACCGTTCGGGCCGATGATCGCGAAGATGGCACCCTTGGGCACGGCGAAGGACACGTCGTCGACCGCCACGAGCCCGCGGAAGCGTTTGACGAGGCCGCTTGCCTCGAGGATGGGGGCCTCGCTCATTCGCCCTGCTCCGGGATGCCGAGCTTCTTCTTGAGCCACGGCCACACGCCCGCCGGCACCGAGCCGACGATCGCCATCAGCGTCAGCCCGTAGAACACCGCCTTTGTCCCCGGTGCGTCGAGGCCGAGGCGCTGTGTGGCGGCGATCAGCCCTTCGCCCAGCGGCGTCAGGATGAAGGCGCCCACGATGGGCCCCGCAAGCGTGCCGAGCCCGCCGACGATGGGCGCAAGGATCATCTCGATCGAGCGCGAGATGTCGAAGATCTGCGCCGGAAAAAGATTGTTGTAATAGAACGCGTAGAACGTGCCGCCGAGCGAGGTCATCGCGGCCGAGATCGCGACCGCCGCCATCTTGCAAGCGAAGGCCGGCACGCCCAACGCGCGCGCCGCCGCCTCGTCCTCGCGGATCGCGACCCAGTAATGGCCCAGCCGCGAGGCGCGCAAGGCCGCGCACAGCACGAACGCGCCCGCCATCAGCGCCAGCGCCAGATAGTAAAAAAGCAAGGGGCCGCCGCGCAGGTTCCACCATTGCCCGCCGTCGGCGGCGACGGGCAGGAACAGCCCGCCCGCGCGCCCCGTCCAGTCCATGTGGTCGAAGGCGATACGCGTGAATTCCGCGAACGCGATCGTCAGCAGCGCGAAATACACGCCCGTGATGCCGAAGCGGAAGCCGAGCCCGCCGATCGCAAGCGCGAAGGCGAGCGAAGCACCCATGCCGGCGAACGCACCCGCCCACGGGCCGATGCCGAACTTCGTCCACAGCGCCGCCGCGATATAGGCGCCGAGCCCGACATAGAGCGCGTGGCCCAGCGACAGCTGGCCGGCGAACCCCATCATCACGTTCCACGCCTGCCCGAGATACGCGAAGTAGAAGACGAGCACGAGGACCGACAGGAGATAGCGGTCCGCGACCAGCGGGGCCGCGAGCAGCACGCCCAGGCAAGCGACCAGCAGCGCCTGCGCGCGGCGCGGCGTCGCGCTCCACAGCCGCGCGATCACGCCTTCTTCCCCAGAAGGCCCTGCGGGCGCAGCACGAGCACGGCCACGAGGATCGCGAAGGAGAACATGCTCTTGGCCGAAGGCGCCACGAGGAACGAGGCGAAGGCCTCCGACAGCCCGATCAGCATGCCGCCCACCAGCGCGCCCGCCATCGAGCCCATGCCGCCGACGATGACGATCGTGAAGGCGAGCAGCGTGAAGGAGGGTGCGAGCATGGGCGTTGCGTCGGCCAGCACGATCATCAGCGCGCCCGCGGCCCCCACGCACGCCATACCGAGCCCGAAGGTCAGCGAATAGAGGTGGCGCACGTCGAGCCCGACGACGGCCGCCCCAACGAGATTGTCCG
>JAYRKO010000124.1:0-6818 GCA_041905745.1 Tagaea sp.
CACAACCTGCAGCTCGTGCGCGAATCGCGCCATCCCGAGCTGCGCCTCGACGCCGGCGCGCTGACGCGCCACGCGAAGGCGGCATGAGGGGCTTCCGCCTCGGGCTGGGGGGCGAGCTCGCGCTCGAGCGCGACCGCGAGCGGCGCTGGATCGCGGCCGTGGTCGGCGCGCTCGCCTTCCTTGCCACGCTGGCGCTGGGTCTTGCGCTGGCGCTGGCGGGCACGGCGCATCGCTGGCAGGCGAGCTTCCAGGGCACGCTGACGGCCGAACTGCCGGCCGGCGCGGACACGGCTGCAGCCTTGCGCATCCTGCGCGCGGAAAGTTCCGTCGCGCGGGCCGAGGCGGTGGCGCGCACCCGTGCGGAATCGCTGCTGGCGCCGTGGCTGGGGGCAGGCAACCTCGCCGACCTGCCGATCCCCGTGCTGGTCGACGTGAAGCTGCGCGAGGGGGCGCGCGTCGACCTGCCGGGCATGCGCCAGCGCCTTGCCGCCGCCGTCCCCGGGGCCGAGATCGACGACCATTCGAGCTGGCTGTCGGGGTTCCTGGCGCTCGCGCGGGCGGCGACCATCGTTGCCTCGATCGTCGTCGCGGCGGTCGCACTGGCGGCGGCAAGCTGCGTGGCCTTCGCCACGCGCGCGGGCCTTGCCATGCATCGCGAGGCGGTCGATCTCCTGCATCTCGTGGGCGCCGAAGACGCCTATATCGCCGGCCAGTTCGCGCAGGCCGCCATGCGCCTTGCCTTCGCGGGGGCCGCCGTCGGCGCGCTGGGGGCGGCGGCGGTGCTGGCGGTCGCGCATTCGGTCGCCAGCTCGGCCGAGACGCTCGCCTTTCCGCTGCCCGCACTGGGGCCGGTCGACTGGCTGGCGCTTGCCGCCGTGCCGCTCGCCGCGACGATCGTCGCCGCCGCCGCCGCCTACGCGACGGTGATGCGCAACCTCGGCCGCATCCTGTAGAAGATCGACCATGCGTCTCGTCCTGATCGACCGCGACGGCGTGCTCAATGTCGACCGGTCGGACTACGTCAAGAATCCGGGCGAACTCGTCCTGCTGCCGGGTTCGGCGGCGGCACTGGCGCGGCTCAACGCGGCGGGCTTCGTCGTGGCCGCGTGCACGAACCAGTCGCCCATCGGGCGCGGCATCTTCGACGAGGCGATGCTTGCGCGCATCCACGAACGGCTGCGCGAGGAACTGGCGCGCGAGGGTGCACGTCTCGATGCGATTTTCCATTGCCCCGACGCGCCCGGCCGCCCCTCGCAATGTCGCAAGCCCGCCCCCGGCATGCTGCAGGAAGCCATGCGCCGCTTCCGCGCGAGCCCGTCCGAAACGCCCTTCGTGGGCGACAGCCTGACCGACATGCAGGCCGCGCACGCGGCCGGCTGCCCGCGCCATCTGGTGCGCACCGGGCACGGCGCCAAGACGCAGGCGGCGGGCCTGCCGGCCGAATTGCTGCCCGTCGCCGTCCACGAGACGTTCGCCGACGCGGTCGACGTGCTGCTCGGCGGGCAACCGTCGTGAGGCGCGGGCCCCGCCGGCAGATCGCATGGGTGGCGCTCGCCATCGCGGGCGCCGTGGCGGCCTATTTCGGCGGCATGGCATGGTTCGCCGAGACGATCCCGCGCGTCGCCGCCGACGAGGCGAAGGCCACCGACGCCATCGTGGTGCTGACCGGCGGGCCGATGCGCCTGCGCGAGGGGCTGCGCCTGCTGGCCGACGGCAAGGCGAAGAAGCTGCTCGTGTCGGGCGTCTATCGCGGCGTCGACGTGCAGGAACTGCTGCGCATCGCGCGTCAGGCGCCCGAATCGGTCGAATGCTGCGTGGAACTGGGCTACGCCGCCGATTCGACCGCCGGCAACGCGACCGAGACCGCCGAATGGATGTTGCGCGAGGGCTATTCGAGCCTGCGCCTCGTCACCGCCAATTACCACCTGCGCCGTTCGCTGCTGGAATTCCGCCGCGCGATGCCCGACGCGGCGATCGTGCCCCATCCCGTTTTCCCCGACGCGTTCCGCATCGAGGAATGGTGGCGCTGGCCGGGCACCTATGCGCTGGTGCAGGCCGAATATCACAAATATCTTTTCGCGTTGGTGCGCCCCGTGTTCGCGGGCGGGCCGGGGGCGGCCGAAAGCCCCGAAGGAATCCCGCCGTGACGACGCTGCGTTCGCTCGCCTTCAACATCTGGTTCTTCGGGCTGACGGCCGCGTGCCTGCTGCTGTCGCTGCCCACGCACCTGATGGCGCGCCGCTGGTCGTGCCTCGTCGCCAAGCGCTGGATGGACGGGCTCGACTGGGGCCTGCGCGTGTTCTGCGGGCTGCGTTTCGAGGTACGCGGGCGCGTCGAGCTGCTCGCGCAGCCGGGCCTCATCGCGGCCAAGCACCAGTCGGCGTGGGACACGATGATCTTCCACAAGATCAGCCCCGATCCGGCCTACGTGATGAAGAAGGAGATCCTGTCGATCCCGCTCTACGGCTGGCTCGCGTGGAAGCAGGGCAACATCGCGGTCGACCGCAAGGGCGGGGCGGCGGCGCTCAAGAAAATGGTCGAGGCGGCCGAGCGCGCGCTGGCGCGCGGCCAGCAGATCGTCATCTTCCCGCAAGGCACGCGCGTGCCGCCCGGCGCGCCGACGGCCGAGTGGCCCTACCATCCCGGCGTGGCCGGCCTCTACGGCAAGCTCGGCGTGGGCTGCGTGCCCGTGGCGCTCAATTCGGGCGTCTTCTGGGGCCGGCGCAGTTTCGCCAAGAAGCCGGGCACGATGGTGATCGAGGTGCTCGATCCCATCCCGCCGGGCCTGAGCCGCGCGGCCTTCATGCGCGAACTGGAATCGCGCATCGAGGCGGCGAGCGCGCGTCTGGAAGCCGAAGCGCGGGCCGCCGGCTGATGGGCCGCGCGCGCCGCATCCGGCTTGCGAGCGGCCTCGTCCTTTTCGCTTACGTCGCTTTCCATCTCGCCAACCATGCGGCGATGGCCGTGTCGCTCGCCGCGGCGGAAGCCTATGCGGGCGTCATGTTCGCGTTCGTGCGGCTGTGGCCGGTGCAGGCCGTCCTCTACGCCGCACTCGGCGCGCATTTCGCGCTGGCGCTCTACGCGATCTACGCCCGGCGCGATTTCCGCGCGATCCCGCGCGCCGAGGCGCTGCAGCTTGCCGCGGGCCTCGCGATCGTGCCGCTGATGGCGGGCCACGTCGTGCCCGCAAGGCTGGGGCCGGCGCTCCTTGACACAACGCCTTTCCACACGCTCGTCGTGCTGGTGGGCACGCGTTTCGATCCGCTGGCGGGCGTGTTCACGCTGACGGGCCTCGCGCTCGCGTGGATCCACGGCTGCCTCGGCGTGCATTTCTGGCTGCGCCTGAAGCCGGCCTATCCGCGCGTGCGTCTCGTGCTGTTCGCCGCCGCCGTGGCGCTGCTCGTGGCGGCCTATGCGGGCTATCTCGCGGGCGCGCGCGAGGCGAACGCGCTCTTCGACGATCCGGCGTGGCGCGCGACGATGGAAACGCGCTATCGCATCGCGGACGCGGACGGCATGGCGCTGCTCGACCGCGTCAAGCAGGCCATCTACATGTTCTGGGCGCTGTGCGTGGCGGGTGCGTTCGCCGCGCGGCGCGTGCGCCATTGGGCCGAACACCGGCAGGGGCGCTTCGCGGTCGCCTATCCCGACGGGCGCACGGTCGTGCAGCCGCGCGGCGCCACGATCCTCGACGCGAGCCGCGCGGGCCTCGTGCCGCACGCGGCCGTGTGCGGCGGGCGCGGGCGCTGTTCGACCTGCCGCGTGCGCGTGGAGCGCGGGGCCGAAAATCTCGACGCCGCCGCGCCGGCCGAACTTTCCGTGCTCGCGCGCGTCGGCGCCCCGCCGGGCGTGCGCCTTGCCTGCCAGGCGCGGCCGTCGGGCGACGTCGCGGTCGTGCCGCTGCTGCCGGCCAACGCGGGCCCGCAGGCGGCGTGGCGCGGCAGCCGCGATGCGGCGGGCAGCGAGAAGACCATCGCGGTGATGTTCGCCGACCTGCGCGGCTTCACCGCGCTGTCGGAAGCGAAGCTTCCCTACGACGTCGTCTTTCTGCTGAACCGCTATTTCGCAGAAATGGGTGCGGCCATCGAGGAGGCGGGCGGGCGGCTCGACAAGTTCGTGGGCGACGGGATCGTGGCGCTGTTCGGCGTCGAGACCGGCGCGGGCCCCGGCACGCGCGCGGCCGTCGCGGCGGCCAAGGCGATGGCGCTGCGCCTCGACGCGCTCAATCGCGCGCTGGCGCACGATCTGAAGGCGCCGTTGCGCATCGGCATGGGCATCCACACGGGCCCGGCCATCGTGGGCGAGATGGGCTACGCACAGGCGCGCCAGTTCACCGCCATCGGCGACACGGTCAACACCGCAAGCCGGCTGGAAGCGCTGACCAAGGAATTCGGCGCCGAACTGATCGTCTCGGCCGATGCGGCGGTCGCCGGCGCGCTCGACCTTGCGGCCTTCCCCGAGCGCACGACCGACATCCGCGGGCGGAAGGGCACGCTTGCCGTGCGCGTCGTCGCCGACGCGCGCACGCTGCCGGACGCCTGAAATCGCCCCTACCGGAATCGACGCTGCACCCCCATCTAACGGGGCAGCTGGCGAATGGAGGAGCCGATGGCGACCAAACCGCTGACCGCAGCCGACGTGATGTCCACGAAGCTCTGCGCGATTGCACCCGGGACGGGTATCCGGCTGGCGGCCGAGTACATGCTCAAGCGGGGGGTGAGCGCGCTCCTGGTGCTCGATTCGAAGAAGCGGCTGCTGGGGATCGTCAGCGAGGGCGATCTGGTGAGCCGGACGGAGATCGGCGTGCGCAAGAAGGGCTCGTGGTGGCTGAATTTCCTCACCAGCGACCGGGATCTCGCGCGCCAGTACGCGCGCGCGCACGGCCGGCGGGTGGCCGACGTCATGACGCGCAACTGCGTCGTCGCCCCGCCCGACGCTTCCGTCGCAGCGCTCGCCGGAATCATGGAGAAGCACAAGATCAAGCGCGTGCCGATCGTCGACGAAGGGCGCGTGGTCGGCGTGGTCTCGCGCGCCGACATCGTCGCGGCGTTCGTGCGCGCATCGGGTGCAGTCGCGGCGGTCCATGCGGCGGATGCGGCCGAGGCGGCGGCCGAAATCCGCCGGCGCATCGCGCGCGAACCGTGGATCGGCAGCACGATGGTGTCGGTCTCGGTTTCGAAGGGCGTCGCCGAGATTTCGGGCATCGTCAGTTCGCTCGCGCAGCGGGACGCCTTGCGCGCGATGGCAGAGGAAGTCGAAGGCATCCGGCGCGTCGATCTCGGCCAACTGCGCGTGGACAAGCGCGCGATCGCGCTGACCCACGCCGTCCCGATCCCGATGCCCTAGGCTAGCGTCTTCGCGAAATGGACGCGGTTGCCGTTGCCGAACGGCTCCTCGCGTTCGATCGCGTAGCCGCGCCCCAGATACCAGTTCACGTTCCCGCCCATCCGGCTGTGCGTGTAGAGCCGCACGAGGCGGTAGCCGCGTTCGCGCGCGAGCGTTTCGGCGCGCGCGAGGATCAGATCGCCCAGCCCCTGCCGCTGTGCGGCCGTGCGCACCGCGATGTTCTCGACCAGCAGGTGCCCGTCGCGCGCTTCGAGATGCATGGCGGCGAGCGTGCGGCCGTCCTTCTCGACGAATTCGACGATGTGGGCACGCACGGCCGCGTCGTGGTCGGCGGTCATGGGGAGCGGTTCGCGGCCTAGCGCGGGCACCCACTTCGCGTAGGCCTCGCGCGTGATCTCGCGCAGCAGCGGACCCTCGTCGGGCCGGGCGGGGCGGAAGACGATCGCGTCGGTCATCTCATTCCGCCGGCATCGGCGGGACGACGAGGGCCGGGTCGAGGCGCACGTCGAACCACACGAGACCCCAGTGCAGGTGCGGGCCTGTGACGCGCCCCGTGGCACCGATCGCACCCACGCGTTCGCCCGCCTTCACGCGCGCACCGACGGCGACGTCGAGACGCGAGAGATGCGCGTAGATCGACGAAACGCCATGTCCGTGGTCGATCATCAGCGTGCCGCCGGTGAAGAACAGGTCCTCCTCCGCCAGCGACACGATCCCGTCGGCCGCCGCGACGACCGGCGTGCCGGTGGGCCGTGCGACGTCGACGCCCAGATGCGGGGCGCGCGGCTTGCCGTTCAGGACGCGCTGGCTGCCGTAGACGCCGCTGACCGGACCCGTCGCCGGCCAGCGGAAGCCGCTTTCGAACAGCGCTTCGGGCGTGTCGCGATGGCGGGCAGCCACGATGCGCTCGTTTTCCGCCGCGATGCGCGCGAGTGCGGCCGGGTCCGGCGTCACCTGCGCTTCGGGCAGGCCGTCGATACGCTGGATGTCGAACTTGCGCGCCTCGATCCTGAGGTCGAGCGTGCGCGATTTTCCGTCGGGTGCGGTCACGTCGAGCTTCGCGGCCTTCGCCTCGCGCGCGAAGCCGAGGACGAATTTTCCGTCGCCCGCCACGCGCACCGGCTGGCCGTCGAGCGACACGCGCGATCCCGGCACGGTCGTGCCGACGACGAGCGCGCCCTGCACGAGGCGGTTTTCGAAGCGCACCTCCTGCGCGTGCGCGGGGGCCACCAGCAGCACGAGGGCCGCGAGAAGCCGCTTCACAGCAGCGAGCCCTGACCGGCGGCGGGCGCCTTCGCGGCCTTCGGCTTTTTCTCGGATTTCGCGGCCGCCTCGCCGTCCACCGTCGCACCGGTCGCCCCGTCGGCGAACGTAAGCGTCACGTGCGTGCCGGGGGCGGCGCCCGCAACCCTCTGGATCGGCTTGCCGTCGGCGTCGCTCACCAGCACGAAGCCGCGTTCCAGCACCTTCTT
>JAYRKO010000125.1:0-6799 GCA_041905745.1 Tagaea sp.
ATCGATCGCCTCGAGTTCCGCATCATTCCCGACCCGGCCGTCGCCTCGGCGGCCCTCGCCGCCGGCGAGGTCGACTGGTACGAGCAGCCGCCGGTCGACCTTCTGCCCGCGATGGCGAAGAACAAGGACATCAAGGTCGAACTCATCGATCCGCTCGGCTCGATCGCGATGATGCGGTTCAACCAGCTGCACCCGCCGTTCGACAACCCGGCGGTCCGCCGCGCGGTGATGATGGCCGTCAACCAGAACGACTACCTGCAGGCGATCATCGGCAACAGCGAATACTACAAGGCCTGCAAGTCGTTCTTCACCTGCGGCACGCCGATGTCGTCCGACGCGGGGATCGAAGGGGCGGCCGGCAATCTCGACCGCGCCAAGCAGCTGCTGAAGGATGCCGGCTACAAGGGCGAGAAGGTCGTCATCATCTCGCCCACCGACATCCCGACCAACCACCTGCAGAGCCTCGTGACCGAGGACCTGCTGAAGCGGCTGGGCATGAACGTCGAACTCGTCGCGACGGACTGGGGTTCGGTCCTCGCGCGCCGCGGCAGCAAGAACGCACCCGATCAGGGCGGCTGGTCGATCTTCCACACCTGGTGGGTCGGTCCGGACGTCGTGAACCCCGCGCTCCACGCGCCGCTGCGCGGCAACGGCGGCGCGGCGTGGCCCGGTTGGCCGACCGACGCGAAGATGGAAGAGCTGCGCGAGAAGTGGCTCGTCGCGCCCACGCTGGGCGAGCAGGTCGCCATCGCCCGCGAGATGCAGACGCGCGCCTACGAGATGGTGCCCTACGTCACCACCGGCCAGTTCCAGCAGCCGATGGCCTTCCGGAGCAACATCACGGGGATCATCGTCTCGCCCGTGCCGTTCTTCTGGAACGTCGAGAAGCGCTGATACGGCATCGGGCGACGCAATAGGCATCGAATTGTTCGCCTTCGTCGTCCGACGGATCCTGGCCACCATCCCCGTCATGGGGGTGGTGGCCTTTTTCGTCTTCTCGCTCCTCTACCTGGCCCCGGGAGATCCGGCCGCGATCATCGCCGGCGACATCGCCACCGCCGACGACATCGCGCGCATCCGCACCGCACTCGGCCTCGACGAGCCCTTCCACGTCCGCTTCGGCACGTGGCTGTGGGCGATCCTGCGTGGCGATCTGGGCAGCTCGATCTTCTCGAACCTTCCGGTGAGCACGCTCATCGGCCAGCGCATCGAGGCGACCGTGTCGCTCGCACTCACCACGCTCGTCTTCGCCGTCGGCGTTGCCGTGCCGCTGGGCGTGGTCGCCGCGTGGAAGGCGGGCAGCCTTCTCGACCGCGCGGTCATGCTCTTCGCGGTCTTCGGCTTCTCGGTTCCGGTCTTCGTGCTGGGCTACCTGCTGATCTTCGGTTTCGCGATCTCGCTCGACTGGCTGCCGGTGCAGGGCTTCGTTTCGATCTCCGAGGGATTCTGGCCGTTCCTGCGCCAGCTCGTGCTGCCGTCGGTGGCGCTCGGCACGGTCTACATCGCGCTCATCGCGCGCATGACGCGCGCGGCGATGCTCGACGTGCTGAGCCAGGATTACATCCGCACCGCCGACGCCAAGGGCCTGCGCACGGACCGCGTGCTGATCGGCCACGCGCTCAAGAACGCGGCCGTGCCCATCGTCACGGTCATCGGCATCGGCATCGCGCTGCTGATCGGCGGCGTGGTCGTGACCGAAAGCGTCTTCGCGATCCCGGGGCTCGGCCGCATGACGGTCGACGCGATCCTGCGCCGCGACTATCCGGTCATCCAGGGCGTGATCCTGATGTTCTCGTTCGTCTACGTCGTCATCAACCTGCTCGTGGATCTCAGCTACACGCTGTTCGATCCGCGCATCCGCTACTGAGGACGCTCCCGTGGCGCTGACGACCGTCATCCCGACCCCGCCCGAAGCGATCCGCGTGCGCCGCCGGCCGTGGTGGGTGCGCAACCTGCCCATCCTCGCGGGCGGCGCGCTGCTGCTCGCCGCGCTTGCGATGGCCCTGCTTGCCCCGTGGCTGGGCACGGTCGATCCGACGGCGCTTTCACCCATCCGCCGGCTGCGGCCGCCGTCCGACCAGTTCTGGTTCGGCACCGACCATCTCGGCCGCGATCTCTACAGCCGCGTCGTCTACGGCGCGCGGGCCTCGCTGCTGGTGGGTTTCGCAGTCGCCACCGTTGCCGTCGCCGCCGGGCTCTTTTTCGGCCTCGTCTCCGGCTTCAACCGCTGGGTCGACGCGATCCTGATGCGCATCATGGACGGGCTCATGTCGATCCCCTCGGTCCTGCTGGCGATCGCGCTGATGGCGCTCACGAAGGCGAGCCTCGGCAACGTCATCCTGTCGATCGCGATCGCCGAAGTGCCGCGCGTCACGCGCCTCGTGCGCGGCGTCGTGCTGGGCCTGCGCGAACAGCCCTTCGTCGAGGCGGCCGTGGCGGCCGGCACGTCGGCGCCGCGCATCCTCGTGCGCCACATCCTGCCCAACACGCTGGCCCCGCTGCTGGTGCAGGCGACCTACATCTGCGCCTCGGCGATCATTACCGAGGCGATCCTGTCGTTCATCGGCGCGGGTCTGCCGCCCTCGATCCCCACGTGGGGCAACATCATCGCCGAGGGCCGCGCGGTCTTCCAGATCCGCCCGCAGCTGATCCTGATCCCGGCGGCATTCCTGTCGGTGACGGTGCTGGCCATCAACCTGCTCGGCGACGGACTGCGCGACGCGCTCGATCCGCGCCTTGCCCGGCAGATGTGACGCGCATGAACGCCCCGGCGCCGCTCCTCGAGATCGAAGACCTCCGCACGTACTTCTTCACGGCCGACGGCGTCGTGCGCGCGGTCGACGGGGTCTCGTACTCCGTGGCGCCGGGCGAAACGCTCGCCGTCGTGGGCGAGAGCGGCTGCGGCAAGTCCGTCACCGCGATGTCGATCCTGCGCCTGCTGCCCTCGCCGCCCGCGCGCATCGTTTCGGGCGCCGTTCGCTTCCAGGGCCGAAACCTTCTGGAAGCCGACGACGCCGAGATGCGCGCGATCCGCGGCAACGAGATCTCGATGATCTTCCAGGAGCCGATGACGAGCCTCAATCCGGTGCTCACCGTCGGCCGGCAGATCGCCGAGACGCTGGAACTGCATCAGGGCATGACGGCCGAGGCCGCGAAGGCGCGCGCGATCGAGATGCTCGACCTCGTGCGCATCCCCGAGCCGGCGCGCCGCGCCGAGACCTACCCTCACCAGCTCTCCGGCGGCATGCGCCAGCGCGTGATGATCGCCATGGCGCTCGCCTGCAATCCGAAACTCCTGATCGCCGACGAGCCGACGACGGCACTCGACGTGACGATCCAGGCCCAGATCCTCGACCTGATGCTCGATCTCAAGCGCAAGATCGGCGCGGCGATCGTCCTCATCACGCACGATCTGGGGGTCGTGGCCGAAACCGCGCAGCGCGTCGTCGTGATGTACGCCGGCCGCAAGGTCGAGGAAGCGCCGGTCGAAGCGCTTTTCGACCGGCCGCGCCATCCCTATACGCTGGGACTGATGGGGTCGATCCCGCGCCTCGGCTCGGCCGACGACGGGTCGCGGCGGCGGCTCGTGGAAATCCCGGGCATCGTGCCGCGCCTGACGCACCCCATCGCCGGCTGCGCGTTCGCCGAACGCTGCGCCTACGTCGCCGATCGCTGCCGGAAGGAAGCGCCGCCCTTCGAGACGAAGGCGCCGGGCCATTCCGCGGCCTGCTGGCGCAGTGCCGAACTGCCGGAGCCGCCGCGATGACTGGTCCGCTGCTGCAGGTCGTCGACCTCAAGAAGCACTTTCCCGTGCGCGGCGGCCTGTTCGGCCGCACGAGCGGCGTCGTGCGCGCGGTCGACGGGATCACGTTCGACGTTTCGGCCGGCGAAACGCTGGGCCTGGTGGGCGAAAGCGGCTGCGGCAAGTCGACCGCGGGCAAGACGATCCTGCGTCTCGTCGATCCCACTGCGGGCACGGTCCGGCTGATGGGCGAACGCATCGACGCGCTGGACCGACGCGCGATGTGGGCGCACCGGCGCGACATGCAGGTCGTCTTCCAGGATCCGTACGCCTCGCTGAGTCCGCGCCTGACTGCGGGCGAGATCGTGGCGGAGCCCCTGACCAATTTCGGCATCGCCAAGGGTGCGGAGGCGCGCGAGCGCGTCGCGTGGCTGTTCGGCAAGGTGGGTCTGCGGCCCGACCAGATGGCGAAATACCCGCACGAATTTTCCGGCGGGCAGCGTCAGCGGCTGGGCATTGCGCGCGCGCTTGCCGTGCGCCCGAAGATCATCGTCGCGGACGAGCCGGTCTCCGCACTGGACGTTTCCGTGCAGGCGCAGGTCGTCAACCTGCTGATGGACCTGCAGGCGGAATTCGGCGTCTCCTACCTGTTCGTCGCGCACGATCTGGCCGTGGTCGAGCACATCAGCCATCGCGTGGCCGTCATGTATCTGGGCAAGATCGTCGAGATCGCGCCGCGCAAGGCGATCTTCGCGACACCGCAGCACCCGTATACCGAAGCGCTGCTTTCCGCCGCCCCCCAGCCCGACCCGCGCCGCAAGCGCCGGCGCATCATCCTGTCGGGCGACGTCCCCTCCCCGATCAATCCGCCCGCGGGCTGCCTGTTCCATACGCGCTGCCCCTATGCCGAGGCGCGCTGCCGCAGCGAAGAGCCCGTCCTCAAGGAAGTCGCCGCCGGCCATCAGGTGGCCTGCCATCTGCGCCAGCCCGCGTCGGGCTGAGCGTCAGGGCTTCAGGAACCGCTCCAGCCACGCCGCGTGCGCGAGCAGCGCGTCGTCCTCGTTGTGCGGGCCGACCAGCTGCACCGCGAGCGGCAGCCCCCTGTCGTTGCGCCCGGCCGGCAGCGCCACGCACGGGGTTCCCAACAGCGTCCACATGCGGTTGAAGACCGGATCGCCGGTCAGTTCCAGTCCGCGCGGGGCGGCACCCGGTGCTGCGGGTGCGAGGATGACGTCGCTGTCGCGCCAGACCTGCGCCAGCCGGTTGCGGCAGCGCGTGGCCAGCGCCTTGGCTGCCGTTTCCTCGCGGATGCCCACGCGCTCGCCGTCCTCCAGCATGTGGCGCAGGCGTTCGGAAAGCTGCGCAGGACTGTCGTTGCGCTCCTTGGCGAGGGCCGTGAACGCCTCGCGCATCATGATCGAAAGCTGCGCGTCGTTGAGCGCGTTCCACGTCTCGTCGGGATCGAAATCCACCAGCTCGGCATTGCCGCGCAGACGGTCGACGATACCCTCGAAAAGATTGTGCGTGTCGGCGTCGGCTTCCGCCCAATAGGGCGTGCGGCACACGGCAATGCGCGGCGCGCGGCGCGCGGCATCGTCGAGCCCCGGCACCGGCTTGCCGGTAAAGGCATGCCGGACGAGCCCGATATCCGCCACCTCGCGCGCGAAGACACCCAGCGTGTCGAGCGAGGGCGACAGCGGCTTGACGCCGGCCATGTCGGTCCAGCCGAACGTGCCCTTGTAGCCGACGACGCCGCAAAAGGCCGCCGGCCGGATGACCGAACCGGCCGTCTGCGTGCCCAGCGCGATCGGCACCTGAAAATCGGCGACCGCGGCGGCCGAGCCCGAGGACGAGCCGCCCGGCGTATGGCCGCGCAGATGCGGATTGTGCGTCGGCCCGGGCGTGAAATAGGCGAACTCCGTTGTCACGGTCTTGCCCAAGACGACGGCACCTGCCGCGACGAGCTTCTTGACACACGCCGCATCCGCCTTGGGACGGTAACCGGCGTAGATCGGCGAACCATAGCCGGTGGGCAGGTTGGCGGTGTCGATGATGTCCTTGATGGCGACGGGAATGCCGTGGAGCGGCTGCGTCCGGCCGATCCGGTCGAGGGCTTCCGCTCGCAGCAAACTTTCCCGACGATCGATCTGCGTCCAAGCGCGAACGTCCTTGTCACGTTCGCCGATCCGGTCGAGGCAGGCGCGTACGAGCCCCAGACTGTCGAGCCGGCCCGATGCCATCGCCGCACGCGCGGCCGTCGCACTCAGACGTTCGGGATTCGTCGTTTTCGGCGGACGCACCATCTGGACGGCATATTAACCGCCTGACCGGCCCGCGCCACTGCTTTGCGCGTCAGGCGTCGACGCTCTCGTCGAGCGCGTAGCCGGCGGAGCGCACCGTGCGGATCAGGTCGGAATCGCCGGGCGAGTTGATCGCCTTGCGCAGCCGGCGGATATGGACGTCGACCGTGCGCGGCTCGACATAGATGTCGCGCCCCCACACCGCGTCGAGAAGCTGCTCGCGGCTGTAGACGCGGCCCGGCCGCTCCAGGAGGAAGCGAAGCAGGCGGAACTCCGTCGGCCCCAGATGGATGGGACGGCCCGAACGCAGAACGCGGTGTGCCGACAGGTCCATCACCAGATCGCCGAAGGTGAGCAGGTCCTGCGCGGTCGACGGCTTCGAGCGGCGCAGGACGGCGCGCACGCGCGCGACCAGCTCGGACGGGCTGAACGGCTTGGCGACGTAATCGTCGGCCCCGACCTCCAGCCCCCGGATGCGGTCCGTCTCCTCGCCGCGCGCCGTCAGCATGATGATCGGAACATCGCGCGTTTCGGCCCGGCGGCGGAGCTGTCGGCACACCTCGAGGCCCGAGACGTGCGGCAGCATCCAGTCGAGCACGATGAGGTCGGGCGTCACCTCCGCGACCGCCACGAGTGCCGCCTCGCCGTCGGCGGCGGAAGCGACGCGGAAACCTTCCTTCTCGAAATTGTAGCGGAGCAGTTCGACCAGCGCCGCCTCGTCCTCGACGATCAGAAGATAGGGCTTCATGCCGCACTC
>JAYRKO010000126.1:0-6741 GCA_041905745.1 Tagaea sp.
CTCGATGCGGCCGCGCGCATCACGCCGCATGGCCGCGCGATGGCGGAACTGGCGGCCCATCCGCGCCTCGCGCACATGATGCTTGCGGCCGCGCGCGACGGACACGGCGCGCTGGCGGCGGAGATTGCCGCCCTCGTCGAGGAGCGCGACATCCTGCGCGGCTGTCGCGAGGCCGACATGCGCGTGCGGCTGGAAATCCTGCGCGGCGAGGCCGGCGGGCGACTGCCGGCGGGGGCGAGCATCGACAAGGGCGCCATCGCGCGCGTGCGCGAGGCGGCGCGCGTCTGGCGAAGGCGGCTCGACGTGGCGGGCCGCGAAGAAGGGCTTGCCGCCGCGGGCGGCGTCCTCGCGCACGCCTATCCCGACCGTATCGGGCGTCGGCGCGGCGGGACCGCCGGGGGCTACCTGCTGTCCAACGGGCGCGGGGCGGTCTTCGCGGCAACCGAACCGCTGGCGGCCGAGGAATGGATCGCGGTCGCCGAACTCGACGGCGGCGCACGCGACGCGCGCATCTTCTCGGCGCTGCCGTTGACGCGCGCGGAGATCGAGGGTGTCTTCGCCGAGCGCATCGTGCGCGAGCGCCGCGTCGAATGGGACGCGCGCGGCGAGGCCGTTCTGGCGGTCGACCGGCGTCGATTGGGTGCGCTCGTCCTCGAGGAGAAGCCGGCGGCCGATCTGACGGACGCCGAGCGCGCCGCCGCGATGCTCGACGGCGTGCGTGCGATGGGCCTTGCCTGCCTGCCCTGGACGAAGTCGAGCGAGGCGCTGCGCCTGCGCGTCGCCTTCCTGCGTCGCGTGGAGGGCGGGGAATGGCCCGACTGGTCGGATGAAGCGCTGCTGGCAGGTCTCGAAGACTGGCTCGGGCCGCATCTGGGCCGCGCGTCGCGCCGTGCGCATCTGGCCGATCTCGACATGGACGCGATCCTGCTCGCCGCTTTCGAGTGGGAACGGCGGCGCAAGCTCGACGCCCACGCGCCCACGCATGTCGAGGTGCCGACCGGCAACCGGATCGCGATCGACTACTCGGGCGATCCGCCGGTGCTGGCGGTTCGCCTGCAGGAGATGTTCGGCTGTCGCGACACGCCGACGCTGGCGGGCGGGCGCGTCAAGGTCGTCCTCCACCTGCTGAGCCCGGCGCGCCGGCCCGTGCAGGTGACGCAGGATCTCGCCGGCTTCTGGGCAGGGACCTATCGCGACGTGAAGCGCGACCTGAAGGGCCAATATCCCAAGCATGTCTGGCCCGACGATCCGCTGGCCGCGGCCCCCACCGCGCGCGCCAAGCCGCGGGGAACCTGATGCTGGCCGAAATGCTGCTCTACCGCCTGACGCGCGCCGCGCCGTGGGCCGATGCGCTGGGCTTGCGCGAGGGGGCGGTCCGGCTGTGGTCGCGCCACGGCCGCTGCCGTCGCGCCTGGGCGCCGCATCTGGAGAATACGCGCCGCTTCGTGGCCGAGGCGGCCGCTGCGGCGCCCGGGCGTCGGACGGCCCTCGTCCTCGGCTCCGGCCTGCTGGCGGACGTGCCGCTCGATGCGCTGCGCGCGAAATTCGCACGCGTCGTGCTGGTCGATGCCGTCCATCTGCCGACGGTGCGCTGGCGCGTGCGGAACATGCCCGGCGTCGAGTTGGCCGAAGCCGACCTGTCGGGTACGGCTGCGGCACTGGCGCAGGGCGCACCGCCGCCGGTGCCCGGATCGGCATTCGGGCTCGACGACCCGACGGTCGATTTCGTCGTGTCGCTCAACCTCGTCTCGCAGCTGCCGCTGACGCCGGCGAACTGGCTGACGGACCGGCTGGGCCAGAGCGAGGAAACGGCGGACGCCTACGGGCGGCGCGTGGTCGAGGCGCATTTCGCCCATCTGGCGCGGTTCGCGGCACCCGTGTGCATGGTCGGCGATGCGGTGCGCGAATATCTCGACCGGTCGGGCCACGTCGCGGAAACGGAAGACGCGCTGTGGGGCCATCCGGCCCCCGCAGCGGATGCGGGCTGGACGTGGGACGTCGCCCCGCTGGGCGAGCACGACCGGAATTACGCGATCCGGAACCGGGTTTTCGCCATTCGAGAGCTGCGCGCGGTCCCGGGTATCGTGTAATTTGGGTGTCTCGGTGCGGTTGGGCCGTTTGCGCGCCCAAGGGCGGGGGATTTCGGAATGCTCGGTCGTTTGGTCGTTGCGGCGGTCGTGTTCGCGGCGGGGGCGACGTGCGCCTCGGCGCAGGACCTGAAGGCGGGGCTGGAGGCGGTCCGGCGCGGGCAGTGGGCCGCGGCGGTCCAGGAACTGACGCCGCTCGCCGAAAACGGAAGCTCGGCCGCGCAATACGCGCTCGGCACCATGTACGCGAACGGCGACGGGGTGGAACCCGATCTTGCGCGCGCGGAGAAACTGCTGCGGCAGGCCGCACAGGGCGGCGAGTGGCGCGCGCGCGCGCATCTGGAATTCATGCGCGTCACCGGCCAGCTTCAGCCGACGGGATCGGCCAACGCGGGCGCGGCGGCTGCGGTTCCGGCAGCCTCGGCGGTGGGCGAGGGCTGGCGCGTCCAGCTCGCCACGGTCCCGAGCGCCGAATCCGCGCAGCGCGAATTCCGGCGTCTTGCACGCCAGTACGGGGAGATACTTTCGGGCACGGAGCTCGTCTCGCCGGCCTTCACGATGCCCGACGGCGCGCAGGTCGTGCGCGTTCAGGCCGGCCCGCTCAGCGAGGCGCGCGCGCGCGACATCTGCGCGAAACTGCGAGAACTGAACGCCGGCTGCCGGATCATCCGGCCCGAAGGCTGATTTCGCTCAGGCGCCGGGAGCCGTCGGTTCGCTGCGCCGGAACATCTCCGGATTCATCAGCGCGGCGAAGGAGAATGTCCGCTGGATCGACGCGTTGTCGACGCGGCGAAGGCGCGCATGCGGGATCTTGTTGGGATCCTGGAAGACGAGTTCGATTTCCCAACTCGTCGCCTCGCGGCCGATCGAGGTGAGGCGGTCGCCAATTTTGAAGCCGCCGTTCTTGTTTCGGAACATGGATGCCGGAATTCGATGTTGAGTCAGTCGGTAGCCGGAATTTAGTCGCTCGCTGCCGTCGCGTAAAGACCGGCGGGATTTGTTGCAAATTGCGAACAATTCCGACGGTATCGTCGCATTTTGCAAAGATCGTTCTTGCTTACAAAAGGGCCGCATGGCAGGCGCCGCGGCAATGTTAAAGTCGGGCGTCGAGTCGCGGGCATCCCGGCCGCATACCGATTCACGGCAAGAGCGATGGAACTAAGGCGCATTTTCGCGCGCATGCGGATTCCGATTCTGGGGACGGTAATTTTGCTTTCGTTCCTTCAAGGTCTGCTTCGCGCGAGCGACGAGCCTTTCCGTTGGGCGGTGTTCTACGGTGCGGACGCGCCGGCGGAAGCGTTCGCCGATTACCGCCTCGTCGTGTTCGATTCCGACCGCCATCCCGACGTCGAGCCGATCGTCGCGCGCCGCGCGCAAGCACTCGGCTATCTCTCCATCGGCGAGGTCCATCGCACGCGCAGCTACTTCGCCGAGGTCGAGCGCGAAGGCCTTCTCGTCTACGAGAATCCGAACTGGCCCGGCGCGTTCGCTGTCGACGTGCGCGACGCGCGCTGGCGCCGACGCGTCGTCGAGGAACTCGTGCCCGCGATCCTCGCGCGCGGATTCCAAGGCGTGTTCCTCGACACCGCCGATACGGCGATCGATCTCGAGCGGCGCGATCGCACGAAATTCGCGGGCGCGACGCTGGCGACGATCGAACTCGTCAAGGCGATCCGCAACCGGCATCCGGGCATCGCGATCGTCCTCAACCGCGGCTACGAAATCCTGCCCGCAGTGGAAGGCGCCATCGACATGGTGCTCGCCGAATCGCTCGTGACGGACTGGGATTTCGCGAAGAAGGCGCCGCGCATGGCGCCGGCCGACCTGCATGCAGCGCAGGTCGGGCTTCTTTCCGCCGCGCGCAAGCGCAAGCCGGCGCTGCGGGTGCTGGCGCTGGAGTACTGGACGCCGGGCGACGCGGATCGCCTGCGCGAGATCTACGCCAAGGTGCGCGCGCTCGGGTTCTCGCCCTATGTCGCGACGGTCGAACTCGACCGCGTGGTTCCGGAGCCGCGGTGAAGGCGCTGGGTTTCACGCTTGCAGTGCTGGCCGGCCTTCTCGCCGGAACGCCTGTCCGCGCGCAGGAAATTCCGCGCAAGGTCTTCGTCCTTTGGGATTCGAGCGTCACGACGCGCTGGCGCGAGACCTTCGCCCATCTGATGCTCGAGATGCCGCTCAACCGGCTGGGCTATGTCGTCGAGCCGGTCGACGTCGCCAAGCCGATGCCGCCCGCGCAGGCCCTCGACGGCGCAGCGGCCGTCGTCTCCTGGCTGGAGGCGGATACCGTGCCCGACGCGCGCGCGGCATTCGGGTTCGTCGACGCGGCGACGGCCAATGGCCTTCGTTTCGTCCAGATCGGCGATCCGGCGTTTCTGCGCAGCCGCGACGGGCGCACGGTCGTGCCGACGGGCGATGCCAATCGCGTCTTCGCGCGCGCGGGCTTCCGGCTGGGCGAGGACTTCGTGCGCCTCACCTTCGATGTCGAGGTGCTGAAGAAGGAATCGGCGCTCGTCGAATACGAGCGGCCGCTCGACCGGCAGCTGCCGCCGTTTCCGGTCTGGCGGCCGTTCGACAGTCGCACGCGCTCGCTTCTGGTGCTGCGTCGCCGCGACCAGCCGGCGAGCGAAAGCCACGTCGTCATGGTCGGTCCCGGCGGCGGGCTCGCAAGCTTCGGCTACTCGCATTTCTACGAACCGGAACTGCACCGGCGCCAGTGGCGCATCGATCCGTTCGCCTTCCTGACCGATGCGCTGGGTGCCGGCGGCGCGCCGGTTCCCGACGTCACCACGATCGTCGGCCGGCGGATCTTCTTCAGCCAAGTCGACGGCGACGGCTGGCGCAACGTCACCGAGATCGATCCGTGGCGAAAACAGCGCAAGCTTTCTTCGGAGGTGCTGCTCGACGAGGTGATCCGGCGCTTTCCCGAACTGCCGGTGACGGTGGCGCCGGTCGTGGCCGACCTTCACCCCGACTGGTGCGGCAGCGAGGAGACGCGCTCGATCGCGCGGCGGATGTTCGCGCTCCCGCACGTCGAGGCAGGCAGCCACACCTGGACCCATCCGCTCGACTGGGGCTTCTTCAATGCGCCTGACGTCGTGGAGAAGGAGCGGCCGTTTCTGCGTCGCTATCCTGGCTGCCGTTCGGAGCCCTCGCGACTGGCGCTTTTCGTCGAGCGCATCAAACGCCGCTTCGCCGACATCGGCGCGGAAGCCGACGATGGCGCGGAGTTCGACGGCCAGTACGGGACGATCGGAAGCTACAACACGCCGCGCTCCTTCGCGCTGAAGCCCTTCGACGTGCGCACCGAGATCGCGGATGCGGCCGCGTGGCTCGCAACGCTCGTGCCGCCGGGCAAGGGCGTGCCGATCGTGCAGTGGTCGGGCAACACGCTGCCGTTCGAAAGAGTGCTGGCCGCAACGCGCGAAGCGGGCCTGCGCAACATCAACGGCGGCGATACGCGCTACGACGGCGAATACAACTCGGTTTCCTACGTCGCGCCGATCGGCCGGCGCGTCGGCGCGGAACGCCAGATCTATGCCGCCGGTTCGAACGAGAACACGTATACCGACCTGTGGACCGACCGCTTCTTCGGCTATCGCGCGCTGCGCGAAACGTTCGAGCGGACGGGTACGCCGCGCCGTCTCGTGCCGGTCGATCTTTATTATCACATCTATTCCGGCGAGAAGGACCAGGCGCTGAAGGCACTGCTCGGCAACATCGCGTGGGTGCAGGCGAACGAAGTCGCACCGATCCGCACGTCGGAATACGCGGCGATCGCGGAGGGGTTCTATTCGGCGCGCATCGTGCGCGACGGCGACGCACGCTGGCGCGTGCTCGATCGTGGCGCGTTGCAGACGCTGCGTTTCGATCCGCCGCTCGACGCCGCGTCGGTCGATCTCGGACGTTCGTCGGGCGTGATCGGTTACAGGCGCGATGCAGGGGCGCTCTATATTGCGCTCGATCCGGCCGTGGCCGAGCCCGTCGTGGCGCTCGGCATCGCGGCGGTACCGGCGGCGCCATCGCTCGTCGATTCGCGCTGGCCGGTGCGCGGCTTCGCGACCGCGGTGGGTGGTTTCTCGTTCGTCGCTTCGGGATTCGGCCCGGGCGAGATGCGCTTGCGCGCGGTGCCGGGTGCGCGTTACGTCGTTTCTTCCGACGGCGGCGACAGGATAGTTGCCGTCGCCGGTGCGGACGGCGTCCTTGCGTTCGTTCTGGCGCCCGCCGAGGGACGCCCCGTCGCGGTAAGTGTTGCGGGGCCGGCCTCGTGAGCACGCTGCATGCACGCACCGGCGGCCAGTTCGCGCTCGCCGCGGCACTCGTAGGGACGAGCCTTTTCGCGAGCCTTCTCATCGTGCCGAACACGCGCGAGCGCGCCGTCATGCATCTGCGCGACCGGGAATACGACGATGCACGCGCGGCATTCGAAAAGCGCCTTGCCGACGACGGCCCGCTTCTGGAGACCGTCGTTCCGCTCGCGCGGCTCTATGCCCAACGGGGCGAACTCGATCGGTCGATCGCAATTCTTGACACGCTGATCGCGCAAGGCGGCATGGCGCCGGCCGAAGCCGCCGGCGCGCGGCGTCTGATGTCGGTCTATCTCAAATGGGCCGGCCGCGAGGCCGAGCATCGGGCGAACCTTGCGGAGATCGTGCGT
>JAYRKO010000127.1:0-6739 GCA_041905745.1 Tagaea sp.
CGCCCTGCCCGAACGCTATGCCGGCCTGCTGAACGCCGCCGACGCCTCGCCGCTTCCCCTCGTTTCGTACGGATAAGAAGAAGAGAAGATGTACAGCCTCACCGTCCAGGACCACATCATGATCGCCCATTCCTTCAAGGGCGAAATCTTCGGGCCCGCGCAGCGCATGCACGGCGCCACCTATGTGGTCGAATGGGAAATCCGCCGCCCGCGCCTCGACGCCGACGGTCTCATCGTCGATATCGGACTGATGCGCACGACGCTGCGCAAAGCGCTCGACGAGATCGACTACCGCAATCTCGACGAGGTCGAACCGCTGAAGGGCGCCAACACGACGACGGAATTTCTCGCCGGCCTGATCTTCGAACTGCTGAAGGGCCGCGTGGGTGCCGAGGCGCTGGGGCCCGGCACCGCGGGCGCGTTCGCGTCGATGAAGGTGACGCTGCGCGAATCGCCCGTCGCGTGGGCGGCCTACGAGGCAGCGCTGCCGTGAAACTCCGCCTGGTCGTGCCCGGGCGCATCGATCAGGCGACCGGCGGCTACCGATACGCCGCGCGCATGCTGGCCGCCTGGCGGGCGGCGGGCCACGAGGTGTCGGTCGACGAGCTGGCCGGGCGCTATCCCGATGCCGACGCCGAGGCCCGTGCGGCGGCCGCTGCCTGCCTTGCACGACGCCGCACCGGCGAGATCTTGCTGATCGACGGGCTGGCACTGCCGGCATTCGACGGATTGCTGCCGGTGCGCGGGGCCGTGGCGCTGGTCCACCACCCGCTCGGCCTCGAAACGGGTCTTTCGCCCGATGGCGCCAAAGCGCTGCTCGCGCGCGAGGCGCGCATGCTCGAAACCTTCGACGGCATCGTCGCGACGAGTGCGGCGACGCTGCGCGACCTGCGTGCGATGGGGCTCGACGCCGCCCGGCTCGCGGCCGTCGATCCGGGAACCGACGCCGCCGCGATGGCGCCGGCGCGACGCGGTCGACCGACGATCCTCACCGTCGCGACACTGACGCCGCGCAAGGACCATCGCACGCTGCTGCGCGCCTTCGCCCGCCTGCGCGGCGCGCACTGGCGCGCGATCTTCGTCGGCTCGCCCGACCGCGACCGGGATTGTACGGCGCGCGTTCGCGCCGAAATCCGCGGCCTGCGCCTTGGTGGTCGCGTGACGCTCGCGGGCGAGCGCGATCCGGCCGCTCTGGTCGGCTTCTATCGATGCGCTTCGGTATTCGCCCTCCCCTCGCGCCACGAAGGCTACGGCATGGCCTTCGCCGAGGCGCTTGCCCACGGCCTGCCGGTTGCGGGCGCCCGCGCGGGCGCAGTCCCGCTCGTCGTCCCGCCACGTGCGGGGATCCTCGTGCGCCCCGGCGATCCTGCTGCTCTCGCGCGGGCGCTGAAGAAGCTGCTCGGGCCCGCCGGTCGTCGCTACGCCGCCAATGCCCGTCGGCTGCGCTTTCCCGACTGGACGGCGCAGGCGGCGACCCTCTGGTCCGCCGTCGAGCGGTTCGCGCGATGAGCGGCTTTTCCGCCGACTGGCTGGCCCTGCGCGCATCGGCCGATGCGGCCGCGCGCAGCACCGGACTTGCGCGACGCTTCGCAAGGCTGCTCGGGGCCCGCGCGCGGATCGTCGATCTGGGGGCGGGCACCGGCGCGTTGCTGCGCTGGCTCGCCCCCTATCTGCCGAAGGCGACGCAATGGACGCTCGTCGACGGCGACGCCCTGCTGCTGTCGCATGCGCCGCTTGCGCGCAAGGTCCGGCGCCCGCTCGGCGGCGCATGGCCGGCGGCCGACGCCTATGTTTCGACGGCACTCATCGACCTCGCCGGTACGGCGTGGCTCGCACGCCTCGTGCGCCATGCGCGCGGCCGACCGCTGCTGATGCAGCTGGCCGTCGACGGACGCCACGAACTCGACCCGCCCGATCCGCGCGATGCGGCGATTTTCACTGCTTTCGGAACGCACCAGCAGCGCGTCAAGGGATTGGGGCCGGCGACCGGCGGTGCATCGCCCTTCGTTTTCGCGCGGCTCGCCGCGCGCGCCGGCTACCGCGTGACCCTCGTGCGAAGCGACTGGCGCACGGCCGAATCGCGGCTCGTCGCGGCGACAGTCGAAGGCATCGCGCAGGCGGCAAAGGAACAATGCCCCGATCTGGCGGTCGAAGACTGGCTGTCACTGCGGCGCCGGCAGGCGACCGCGGGCCGCCTCACGCTTCTGGTCGGGCACCGGGACGTTCTGGCAGAACCGCGTAGACGTCGCCGGATTTCGCATCCGGGTTGAGTGCCGCGAGCCACGCGCGCATTGCGCCCGCGTCGATCCAGTCGTCGAGATCGAGGCGGTGGCTTTCCCCCGTCGACCGGTTGAAGCGATAGGGTCCGAGGCCCGCGAGCCGGTCGACGCAGGCGACGGCCGCGTCTTTCGCGGCCGGCACGAATTCGAACGACAGCGCGGGCACGGCCCGGGAGAGCCCGGCGAGCACGCGCGGCTCGGCCCCTTCCACGTCGATCTTGACGAAATCCGGCATGCCGTCGCGCGCGATCAGCGCGTCGAGCGTCGTCGCCGGCACGCGCACAGTGCGGTTCCACGAAACGGCGTCGAACGCGCGCGCGCCGCGCACGTCGCGCATGAATTCGGCGCTTGCGGTCGCCAGCGTGGGATGCCGGTCGCTCAGATGCAGCTCGGCTTCCCCGGCGGCGGCGTCGAGTACCGCCTCTTCGACGCGCACGCCGGCATCGTCGATGAAGAAGCGCCGCAGCAGGTCCGCGAAGCGCGGCTGCGGCTCGATCGCGACGACGCGGGCATCCAGCCGTCGCCAGCAAGCGACGCGATTGCCGACATGGGCGCCCACGTCGAACGCGAGCCCGCCTTTCGGTACGAACTGCCCGTAGAAGCGGTCAAGCCGCGCCGCGCGGCCCGGGATGCCGTAATAGACGACGAGCGAACGCAGGAGCCCGATCCAGCCCGCAAGTGCAGCCCCTGCCGGCCGGGCGGCGCGCGAGGCCGCGTTGCGCCACAGCCATGCGACATCGACCGCGAAGGACCACAAGAGCAGCGCAAGACCCGCAAAGGCGATTTCCGCCGCATGGGGAACGGGTGCCAGCGCCGCAAGCAGCGCCACGCCCTGCACGACGCACACGATGCGCCGGCGTTCGCTGTGCGGCAGCGGTGCCGCAAGGTACGGCCAGCGCCAGCTCGCCGCGACGAAAGCGTAGCGCGGCAGGCCGAGCAGGATCGTCCACGCGCCCGCCTCGCCGAACCGTGCGGCGAGGATCGCCAGCGCCAGCATGAAGGCCGAGTCCGTTTCCATGTCGAAACGCGCGCCGAACGGCGAAACGAGATCGAGCCGGCGCGCGAGCCACCCGTCGACGCCGTCGAGCGCCAGGACGAGCGCGCCTGCTGTCGCCGCGATCCAGCGCGCCTGCGCGTCGAGCCCGTCGCGGAACGCCACGGCCAGCAGCAGACACGCGAAGGTCGCGCGCGCGAAGGTAAGGACGTTGGCGGCGCCGAATTCGGGTCGGTCGTGGTCGGCAAGGCCGAAGCGCGTGGCCGCCCACAGGACAAAAAAAGCCGCGAAGGAGAAAAGCGTGCCCGCCTGCGGAACCGGCACGGCCGACTGCGCAAGGACCAGAAGGGCCCCGCACACGACCGCCGTGCGCGTGAACCCGTCGCGGCGCGTCACGGGCTTCCGCCGAAATCCGCGAGGAAGTCGCCCAAGAACGTTTCCATGCCGCGCTCGGCCCGGCCGGGCGGCAACGCCATGCCCGGCATGTAGCCGCGCTTCACGAACGCGTCGACGAGGGCCCTGTCGCGCGAGAACACGTGGACGGGCACGGAGAAATCGCCCGTGCGCCGCGCGGTCGTCAGCGGCGGCTGGTGGTCGCCCAGCACGATGAATAGCGGATCACCCTGCGCGCGGTCGGTCGCGAAGCGCACCGCCGATTCCAGCGAATAGGCGACGGCCGCGACGTAGGCCTCGTCCTGCTCGAAGACCTGTCCGCGCTTCACCGGGAACTCGCGCACCGGCTCGCCGTCGTAGGCGCGTCCGCCGGGCAGCTTCGACCATTCCTCGATCCAGGCCGGCACGCGTTCGAACGGCGTGTGGCTCGACGCGAGGATGATCTTCGCGAACAGGCCCCGGGGCGCGTAATCCGTGCGCGCGAAATGGTCGAGTACCCACTGGTCGGGCAGCGACTCCCACGCAAAATGCGGGCCGACATAGCCGAGGTCAGGCTGGAGGCGGATGTCGTCAAAGCCGAGAAGCCGGCCCTCCGGCCACGGCTGCTCGATGCGCGGCATCAGCGCCAGCGTGCGATAGCCCGCCTCGCGCATCCGGTGCGCGATCGTGCGCGCCCCCGAAGTCAGCATCACCTCGTAGGCATCCTGCGCGCCGATGCGCACGCCCGCGATCATCGTGCCGTGCGCCATCCACGAACCGCCGCCGGTGATGGGCGAACGCAGCAGGCCCGTCGCACGCGCGAAGCCCGCCGCCTGCAGGCGTTCGTCGAGGCGCTGGCGCAACGGGTCGAGCACGGCGGCGAAGGACGGTTCGCGCGCCGTGATCGCGCCGTAGGATTCGACGAAAATGAGATAGACGCTGCGCCCGCCCAGCGGCGCGAAGTCGCTGCGACGGGGCAGCGCCGCCTGCGCGGCGTCGACCTGCGCGCGGAAGGCGCCGCGCACGCCCTCGGCGCGCAGCACGGAATCGACCGCCGCGACGACGGCGCGGCCCGCATCGAGCGAGGCGACGGGCCGGGGATCGGGCGACGAAGGTGCGGTAGGCATCGTCCACCAACCGGCCGCGACCAGCGCGAAGCCGAGCGCCAGCCCCGCCCAGCCGCGCAGCACGACCGAACGCCAGACGACCGCATAGGCGGCGCGCACGACGGAAAGCGACGCGACGAGCCCGACCGCGGCGGCGGCGGCCAGCAGCACGAATTCCGCGCGCGGCGTCGCCTCGTAGAGAAGCTTGGCGAACACCGGCACGAAGCGCGAGTCGACGGCGACGTTGAGGTCGCGCCCGAAGAACCAGGGCACCGCGACCGAAAGCCCGCGCAGCGCGAAGACCGCGAGGCTCGCCGCCGCCATCAGCCAAAGGCCGAGGACGGGCGGGCGCGTTTCGCGTGCGAACACCACGAAGAGAACGACGACGGCCGCAAGCTCGATCGAGATCGACGACGGCAGCAGCTGAAGCGTCTGCTCGACGAAATCGCCCGACGAGAAGAGCTGGTTGAGGAACAGGACCGACAGGGCGGCGGCGAGGATGCCCGGCGCCCGGCGCGAACGCGGCTTCATCGCTTCTCGGCCCCCACGCGGATAATCGGCTTGGCGCGCGGCCCCTCGCCCAGCGCGTAGACATCCATCGTGCGCGCGATGGCGGCGGCCGGATCGGCCGGGGTGCCGAGATGGGCGCGCAGGTTGAGCCACGGATAGCGCGAGCCCCAGCCGAGGCCGGCGGCCCGGCGTGCGTATTTCCAGGCGCGCCCCGCGGCCCGGCGGAAGGCAAGGCGCCCGTAGCGTTCGGCCATGTCGGGATGCGCGCGCAGGAAATGGACAAGCGCCAGCGCGAAATCGTGATGCGCCTGATGGCCCTGCCCGACCATGATGCGCGTCTCGTCGGCCGCGGGTCCCCACGTGACGACGTGCTCGAAGCGGGCGATGCGCCCCAAGCGCGCCACGCGCAGCGCCAACGCGAAATCCTCGACGAACACGTCGGGATCGCAGCCGTTCGCGCGCCGGACCGTCTCGGTGCGGAAGATCGTGGGCGACGTGCCCGAAACGCCGTAGCGGATCACCTCGGCGACCGGATCTTCGGGAACGTGGACGGGCGTGGCCTCGGCCGCCGCAGCATCGAACCGGATTTCGGCCGGATCGCGGTAGAAGCCGATTTTTGCGAACACGGCTTCGACGCGGTTCGTCTCGGCGATGTCGACGAGCTTTTTCGTGGCGTAGGGGGCCAGCACGTCGTCGGAGCCGACGAGCTTCAGCCAGGTCTGCGTCGCGAGCCCGATGCCGGTATTGGTCGACGAGGACGGCCCGCCGTTGGCCTGCTCGACGATGCGGCAGTTGGGCCAGTCCTTCGTCATTTCGCGCACGATGGCGACGGACCGGTCGCGGCTGCCGTCGTCCACGAAAATGAATTCGCGCGGCCGGTCCGGTACCTGCTGCCAGATCGATTCGATCACCGCAGGCAGGAACTTTTCCTTGTTGTAGACCGTACAGACGAACGAAATGCCGGACATGGGCGGCACTCCTAAACCCGCTTGCCCCCACGCGCAAGCCGCGCGAGTCTCGGTCCCGCCATGCCCCGCGTGATTCCCGAACTCGACCTCGACGACCGCGACCTCGACTGGCGATTCGTGCGCGCCAGCGGGCCGGGCGGCCAGAACGTGAACAAGGTCTCGACCGCGGTCGAACTGCGCATCGACCTCGGCCGCCTGCGCATCGATCCGGCCGTGATCGAGCGGCTGCGCGCGATCGCCGGCAAGCGCGTGTCGGGGGCGGGGCTCCTGCTGATCGACGCGTCCCGCCACCGCATGCAGGACATGAACCGCAAGGACGCGCTCGACAAGCTGGCGATGCTGCTGCGCCAGGCGTTGCACCGACCCAAGCACCGCACGAAGACCAAGCCCACGAAGGGCTCGAAGCGCCGGCGCCTTGCATCCAAGGCCGCACGCTCGGCCGTCAAGGCCGGCCGGTCGGGCCAATTCGAGTTCGACTAGAGCGCTGCCGCGATTTCCGCGGCCAGCGCC
>JAYRKO010000128.1:0-6723 GCA_041905745.1 Tagaea sp.
GAGCGCGCGGATCGTCGCGGCCGCATCCGACGAACCGCCGCCGATGCCGCTGGCCACCGGCAGGTTCTTGGTCAGGCGGATCTTGGCGCCCGCGTCGGTGCCCGTCGCCACGCCGAGCGCGCGCGCCGCGCGCAGCGCCAGATTGTCGGGTTCGTCGAGGAGGGCGGCGGCGAACGGCCCGTCGACGGACAGCGAAAGCAGTTCGCCCGGCGCGGCGAGAACCGCATCGCCGATATCCGCGAAGGCGACGAGCGAGTCGAGCAGGTGATAGCCGTCCGCGCGCTTGCCCACGACGTGCAGGGAAAGATTGATCTTCGCGGGCGCGAATTCGGAAATCATCGCTGGCGGGCGAGGCCGGGCTGCGTTGCCGGTGCACGGGCCCGCAGGCGCTGGCGCGCGGGCTGGGGGGCGTAGAGCGTCTTGGTCGCCTCGACCAGCGCCACGCCGGCGAGTGCGGGGAACACGCGGCTGCCCACCGCTTCCCACGCATTGGCCGAGGAAAGCCACAGCCGTCCGCCGAAGGGCGGCAGGAACAGCCCCGTGCGCGTTTCCTGCGGTACGAAAAGATTGTCGCGCAGCAGCCGGCGGATCTGCCCGACCGTGAAGGGATGGCCGTGACCGAAAGGCGTGCGGTCGAGCCGCGCCCAGATGCCGCGCCGGTTGGGCACGACGATCAGCACGCGCCCGTTGCCGGTGAGTACGCGCCACACCTCGCGCAGCAGCGGGCGCAGCGCTTCGGCGTGTTCGACCGCGTGGACCAGCAGGACGCGGTCGACCGACAGGTCGGGCAGCGGCAACGCGTCCTCCTCGACGAGGGCGGCGGCGTTGGGGCCTTCGGGCGGCCAGTGCAGCACGCCTTGCGCGGCCGGCATCATCGCAAGGCAGCGCACCGCCGAATTTCTGTAGTCGCGCAGGTAGGGCACGGCGTAGCCCAGCCCCAGCACCGATTGGCCGGCCGCGTCGGGCCAGATCTCGGCGAGACGGCGGGCGATCAGCCGCCGCGCGGTCTGGCCCAGCGGGCTTGCGTAGAAATCGCGGAGATCGACGACGTCGGTCCACATGCGGGCGGGAGTTTCCGACGGCGGCGGAATTTGCGCAACTTCGCTCCCCATTTCCGCCGCATCCGCGTCTAGACTGGTTGCGATGGAGCAGATGAATCACGCGATCCTGCTGGGCGGCTTTCTCATCGTCGTCAGCATTCTTGCCGGGATGTTTTCCTCCCGGCTCGGTGCGCCGTTGCTGCTCGTTTTTCTCGGACTCGGCATGCTGGCGGGCGAGGACGGGCCGGGCGGCATCGCGTTCGGCGATTTCCAGCTGACGTATCTGGTCGGTTCGGTGGCGCTCGCCATCGTGCTGTTCGACGGCGCGCTGCGCACGCCCCGCCAGGCCTTCCGGTTGGCGCTGAAGCCGGCGCTTGCGCTGGCGACGGCCGGTGTGGCGATCACGGCGACCCTCGTGGGCGCGCTCGCCTGGTACTTGCTCGACCTGCCGCCGGTGGGCGCCCTGCTCGTGGGCGCCATCGTCGCGTCGACCGACGCGGCGGCCGTCTTCCTCCTTCTCAACATGCGCGGGACCGAACTCAACAAGCGCGTCACCGCGACGCTGGAGGTCGAGAGCGGCATCAACGATCCGATGGCCGTGTTCCTCACGGTGGCGTGCGTGGAACTGCTGCTGCATCCGGCGGCCGAACCGGGCCTGCGGCTCGTCGCGTTCTTCGCGATCCAGATGCTGGGCGGGGCGGCGATCGGGATCGCGGGCGGTTTCGCGCTCGTTTGGCTCGTCAACCGCGCGGAACTGGCCGGCGGTCTCTATCCCGTGCTGTGCGCGGCCTTCGCGATCACCGTCTTCGCGGCAGCTCAGGCGGTCGAGGCCTCGGGTTTCCTGGCCGTCTATCTCGCGGGGCTCGTGCTCGGGAACCGGCGCCACCGCGCGGCGGCGACGATCCTGCGCTTCCACGACGGGCTCGCGTGGATCGCGCAGATCGTCATGTTCCTGTTGCTGGGCCTGCTCGTGACGCCCTCCAAGCTCGTGCAGAACATCGGGCCGGCGCTGATCATCGGCGTGGCACTCATCCTCGTGGCGCGCCCGCTGGCGGTCTTCCTGTGCCTGGCGCCGGCGCGTTTCGACTGGCGCGAGAAGGCATTCATCGCGTGGGTGGGCCTGCGCGGGGCTGTGCCCATCTTCCTCGCCTCGATCCCGGTGCTGGCGGGCGTGGCCGGCGGCATGACCTATTTCAACGTCGCGTTCGTCGCCGTGCTCGCCTCGCTTGTCGTGCAGGGCTGGACCGTGGGGCCGGCGGCGCGGTTCCTGGGCCTCGCACTGCCGCCGCAGACTGAGCAGATCGGCCGCAGCGAGATCGACCTGCCGGTGATGGCCGACCGCGATGCGGCGAGCTGGCGCGTGGCGCCGCGCAGCCCGGCGCTCGACCGGCCCTTCGCCGAACTGCCGCTGCCGCGCCGCGCGCGCATCATCGCGGTCATCCGCGCGGGCACGCTGATGAACCGGCAGGAACTCGACCGGCTCGCGGCCGACGACCAGATCATCGCGCTGGTCCCTCCCGAGCACACGATGTCGCTCGACCGGCTGTTCGCGCCGCGTCCCGTCCGCGCCAAGAACGTCGACGACGGCGGCGAGTTCGAGTTTCCCGGATCGCTCAAGCTCGACGCGCTGTGCGCGACCTACGGCCTGCCGTTCGACCCGACCGATGCGGACGCCACGCTTGCCGATTTCCTCGCGGCACGTCTCGGTCCCGACGCGATCGAGGGCGACCGCGTGCGCATGGGCCCGGTCGAACTCGTCGTGCGCGAGATCGTCAAGGGTCGCGCGACGCGCGTGGGCCTCGAACTGGAGGCGCCGGACGAGCGCC
This sequence comes from Tagaea sp., assembly GCA_041905745.1. Taxonomy (GTDB): domain Bacteria; phylum Pseudomonadota; class Alphaproteobacteria; order CACIAM-22H2; family CACIAM-22H2; genus Tagaea. The sequence continues at coordinate 2,867 of JAYRKO010000128.1, forward strand.
TGCCGGTCTTGCGCATCCTCCAACGCCTGCGCCGCCGCTTCGCGCGCGCGCGTTGAACGGCGGCGGACGGCGCACTAGTGTAGCGATCCTCCGATCCAGAAAAGCCGGGAGCCGCCCTCGATGAAGCTCGCCTACAGTGCCGCCAGCCCCTATGTCCGCAAGGTGATGATCGTGGCTCTCGAAACCGGTCTTGCCGACCGCATCGAGAAGGTGCCCACGCCCGTGCGTCCCGACCAGCCCAACCTCGCCTACGGCGCGACCAACCCCCTGATGAAGGTGCCCGCGCTGACGACCGACGGCGGCGAGGTGCTTTTCGACAGCCGCGTCATCTGCACCTATCTCGACTCGCTCCATTCGGGACGCAAGCTGATCCCCGAAACCGGTGGTGCACGCTGGAAGGCGCTGCGTCTCGAAGCGCAGGCCGACGGCATGACCGACGCAGCACTCCTCGTGCGCTATGAGACGTTCCTGCGTCCGGAAGGGTTCCGCTGGAAGGAATGGATCGACGGGCAGACGGCGAAGGTCACCCAGTCGCTCGACCAGTTCGAGCACGAAATCGACCAGCTTTCGGGCGACCTCACGGTCGGTCACGTCGCGGTCGCGGCCGGCATCGGCTGGATCCAGTTCCGCAACATCGTCGATCCGTTCGCGGGCCGGCCGAAGCTGAAGGCGTGGTTCGAGAAGATCTCCGAACGGCCGTCGCTGAAGGCGACCGTTCCGGCCGCGTGACGACGGCCGACCAGATCGTCGCCGCCCTCGGGCTCGAGCCGCATCCCGAGGGCGGCCACTATCGCGAGACCTTCCGCCACCTGCCCGCGGAAGGCCCGCGCGGCGCGATGACCGCGATCTATTATCTGCTCAAGGCGGGCGAACGCTCGCACTGGCATCGCGTGGACGCGACCGAGATCTGGCACTGGTACGCCGGCGCACCACTGACGCTGCATCTTTCCCCCGACGGGCGCATGTCCCAGACGAAGCGCCTCGGTCCGTCGATCGGCGCCGACGAACGCCCGCAGATCGTGGTGCCCGAAGGCTGGTGGCAAAGCGCCGAAAGCCTCGGCGCGTGGACGCTCGTCGGCTGCACGGTCGGACCGGCGTTCGAATTCAAGGGCTTCGAGTTGGCGCCGAAAGGGTGGAAACCGTCGGCAGGCTGAACGGTTCCGCGCGGAACCGGCCGCCTTGTAAAACAGTATACAATCTGCTTTCGTTTACCGTCGTTCACCGGAAAAGCGAGGCAGGAAAATGGAAAAAGCGCCCGAAAACCGCAAATCCCAGCGCCGCGACTTCCTCAAGTTCGGCGCCGCCGCCGCGGCCGGGGCCGCCGTGATGGCGTCGGCCTCCGCCCAGCAGGCGGCCGCGCAGGCGCCGGCCGGCAGCACGCTGCGCACGGTCCTCAACCGCGGCAAGCTCATCGTCGGCACCGGTTCGACCAACGCGCCGTGGCATTTCGAGGACGAGAAGGGCCAGCTCACCGGCATGGACATCACGATCGCGCAGATCATCGCGCGCGGCCTGTTCGACGATCCCACGAAGGTCGAGTTCGTGCGCCAGGAACCCGCCGCGCGCATCCCGAACCTCGTCACCGGCAAGATCGATTGCGTCATCCAGTTCATGACCGTCTCGCCGGCGCGCGCGCAGCTCGTGAATTTCTCGCGCCCCTACTACGTCGAGGGCGTGGCGCTGCTCACCTCGGTCAAGGGCAAGCTCAAGACGCACAAGGAACTGACGGCGGCGGGCGGGCAGGCCAAGGCCTCGGTCCTGCAGAACGTCGACGCCGACAAGCTCGTCAAGAAGGCGCTGCCGGCCGCCCAGGTGCTGCAGCTCGACACGCAGGCCAACGTCATCCAGGCGCTCGATTCCGGCCGCGTCGACGCCGCCGTCATCGACCTGTCGACGGTCGGCTGGCTCGTGAAGCGCAATCCGGACAAGTATCTCGACTCGGGCTTCCACTACGAAACCCAGCTCTACTCGGCGGCGTTGCGTCAGGGCGATCTCGACTTCCTGTCGTTCGTGAACACGACGCTCAACGTCGCCATGCACGGCCATCAGACCGACCTCTACGACAAGGGCTTCGAGGACTTCTTCGCCGCGAAGCCGCCGGTGCGCGTGCCCGGCTTCCCGGCCATCTGAGCGAACGCGACGTCCCCGCGCGCCGGTCGCGCGCGGGGGCGGTCCGCTCGATGGAATATCACCTCAGCTTCAATTTCATCTGGCGCTACGCCGACAAGCTCTGGTGGGGGCTGGCGCTGTCGATCGAGCTTGCGCTCGTCTCGATCCTGCTGGGCTGCGTCATCGGCTTCCTGCTGGCGGTCGCCTATACCGGCGGCAACCGCATCGTGCGCGCGCTTGTCTCGGCCTATGTCGAGTTCGTGCGCAACGTGCCGCTGCTGCTGCTCGTCTATCTCGTCTTCTACGGCATCCCGTCGGCGGGCGGCTTCGCCTACGACGCGACGGAAAGCTTCGTCGCCACGCTGTCGCTCTACGCGGGCGCATACCTGGTCGAGGTATTCCGTGCCGGGCTCGACGCGGTGCCCAAGGGCGTGATCGACGCGGGCAAGGCCATCGGCCTCACGCCGTGGCAGCGGCTCGTCCACGTGCGCATGCCCATCATGCTGCGCATTGTGCTGCCCTCGCTCTCCAACGCCTTCATCTCGCTTTTCAAGGACACCTCGCTGGCGTCCGTCATCGCGGTGCCCGAGCTCACCTACGGCGCCAACTGGATCAAGACGAACACGTTCCGCGCGGTCGAGGTGTGGATCGTGACCGCGCCGATGTACCTCGTCACCGGCTACCTGATCCTCGCCGCCCTGCGTCAGCTCGAGCGCGCGCTGCTTTCGGACAAGCGGCGATGACGGGCTGGCTCGACTTCACGCTCGCGACGCTGCCCTTCCTGTGGCAGGGGCTGCTGATGACGCTGTTCGTGGCCGCGGTCGTCGTCGCGACGTCGCTGGTCGCAGGTACGCTTTTCGGCGTGGCGCTGGTCTACGGGCCGTGGTGGCTGAGGCTGCCGTTGCGCGTCTATTCCGACGTGCTGCGCGGCACGCCGCTGCTCGTCGTCATCTTCACGATCTACTATCTGCTGCCCTTCGCGGGCCTGAACCTGCAGCCGCTGCCCGCCGTGCTGCTCGCACTCTCCCTGTTCAAGGCCGCGCATGTCAGCGAGATCGCGCGCGGCGCCATCCAGTCGATCCCGCGCGGGCAGATGGACGCCGGCAAGGCGATCGGCCTCACGTTCGTCCAGCGCCTCGCCTACGTCATCGCGCCGCAGGCCGTGCGCCGCTTCCTGCCGCCGTGGCTCAACGCGGTCACCGATGCGGTCAAGGGATCGAGCCTCGTCTCGCTCGTGGGCATCGTCGACCTGATGCTCGCCTCCCAGCAGGTGGTGGGGCGCACCTACGAGCCGCTGCCCATCTACATGCTGGCGGCGGCGATGTACTTCGTCATCAACTACAGCCTCAGCGTCCTCAGCCGGACGCTCGAAGGCCGTTACGCCTACGTGCGGGAGTGACCATGGCCGAACCGCTTGTGCGCATCCGCGACGTGAAGAAGAGCTTCGGGAAGACCGTCGTGCTCAACGGCGTCGATCTCGACGTGGCGCCGGGCGAGACGGCCGTCGTCATCGGCGCGTCGGGCAGCGGCAAGACGACGCTGCTGCGCTGCGTGAATGCGCTGGAGGATTACGACGCCGGTTCGATCAGGGTCGACGGCGTGGAAGTTCGCTACCGCGAGGGCGAGGGGGCCGCGCGCAAGCTGCGCAGCGAGCGCGAGCTTTCGGCCGTGCGCGCGGACATCGGCATGGTCTTCCAGCTCTTCAACCTGTTCCCGCACCTGAGCGCGCGCGAGAACGTGATGCTGGG
>JAYRKO010000129.1:0-6674 GCA_041905745.1 Tagaea sp.
CCGATGACCAGCGCCACCTGGACGCCGAGATCGCGCACCTGCTTCACGTCCGTCGCAATGCGGTCGATCGTTGCCGGATCGAGGCCGCTTTCGCCGTTGCCGGCGAGAACTTCGCCCGAAACCTTCAGGAGGACGCGCCGGTATCGGGTCTTGCCGGCTTTCGCGTTCGCAGGCTTGGCCATCCTTGCGCGTCCTTCCTGTGGTTCCGGCCGATCAGGCCTTCAGCTGGGCGGCGACTTCGGCGGCGAAGTCCTGTTCCTTCTTCTCGATGCCTTCGCCCAAAGCGAAGCGGCGGAAGGCGACGAGCTTGACCGGCACGCCGAGATCCTTCGCCGCCTTGGCGACGACGTCCTTCACGCGGGATTCGCCGTCCACGACGTAGACCTGCTCGAGCAGCACGGTCTCCTCGTAGTATTTGCGCACGCGGCCTTCGACCATCTTCTCGATGACCGCCGCCGGCTTGCCCGACGTCGAGGCCTGTTCGGTGAGAATGGCCTTCTCGCGCGCGAGGGCCGCTGGATCGACCGAGGTGATGTCCAGCGCCTGCGGGTTGGTCGCGGCAATGTGCATGGCGATCTGCTTGCCAAGCGCGGTCAGCGCGTCGCGGTCGCCCGTGCTCTCCAGTGCCACGAGCACGCCGATCTTGCCGAGGCCCGGCGCCGCGGCGCTGTGGACGTACGTCGCGACCGCGCCGGCGGAAACCTTGAGCACCGACGCGCGGCGCAGCGACATGTTCTCGCCGATCTTGGCGATGAGCGCCGTCAGCGCATCGGCCACCGTGCCGCCGCCCGCGTAGGACGCGGTCTTCAGCTTCTCGACGTCCTCGCCCGAGGAAATCGCCGCCTTCGTGACGTTGCGCACGTATTCCTGGAAGGCGTCGTTGCGCGCGACGAAGTCGGTCTCGGAATTGACCTCGACCATTGCACCGGCCGTGCCGTCGGCGGCGACGCCGATCAGGCCCTCGGCCGCCACGCGGCCCGCCTTCTTGGCGGCGGCCGCAAGGCCCTTCTTGCGCAGCCAGTCGACGGCCGCTTCGATATCGCCGCCGTTTTCCGTGAGCGCGCGCTTGCAGTCCATCATGCCGGCGCCGCTCTTCTCGCGCAGCTCCTTGACGAGCCCCGCCGTGATCTCGGCCATAATTCTAGTCCTCAGGTGTTCGAGTTCTTGGATATCTCGCGCGAAGGAACCCCGGCCTTACTCGGCCGAGGCTGCCTTCTTGCGGCGCGGCGCGGCCTTCTTGGCAGGCTTCGCCTCGGCGGCGGCGGCATCCTTGTCGGGGACGGCACCTGCGTCGGCGGCCGGCGCTTCGGCCGGAACGGCGGCTTCGCCCGCCGGCACGTCGGCCGCGGCGCCCACGTCGACGCCCGCGGCCTTCATCTCGGCCTGCAGGCCGTCGAGGACGGCGTTCGACATCAGCTCGCAGTAGGTCGAGATCGCGCGCAGCGCGTCGTCGTTGCCCGGGATCGGATACGTGACGCCCTTCGGATCGCTGTTGGAGTCGAGCACCGCGATGACCGGGATGTTGAGGCGGCGCGCTTCCTCGACCGCGATCGATTCCTTGTTCGTGTCGATGACGAACAGCAGGTCGGGCAGACCGCCCATTTCCTTGATGCCGCCCAGAGAACGCTCGAGCTTGTCGCGCTCGCGCGTCATGAACAGCATTTCCTTCTTCGTCAGGCCGCCCGAGGCCGAGCCGGCGGGCTGGTCGCCCGAAAGGCGCTCGTCGATTTCCTTGAGGCGCTTGATCGAGTTCGAGATCGTCTTCCAGTTGGTGAGCATGCCGCCCAGCCAGCGGTGATTGACGAAATACTGGCCGCAACGCTTGGCCGCCTCGGCGACCGGCTCCTGCGCCTGGCGCTTGGTGCCGACGAACAGCACGCGGCCGCCGCCCGCCACCACGTCGCGCGCAGCCTGCAGCGCGCGGTCCAGCAGCGGAACGGTCTGCTGCAGGTCGATGATGTGGACCCCATTGCGCACGCCGAACAGGAACGGCGCCATCTTGGGGTTCCAGCGACGGGTCTGGTGGCCGAAATGCACGCCGGCTTCGAGGAGCTGGCGCATGGAATAGACGGGCATCGCCATCGGCGATTTTCCTTTCTCCGGTTGATCCGCCGCGGGACGAGCACCCATCGCCCGAAGGGGCGAGGGCACCGGAACGACCGCCGGCCTATGGCGCCGGCAACCGCAAATGTCCCGCGTGAGGGTTTGCCGCAACGGAGCCCGATGCCCCGTCACGCGGGCCGGGTGTTACGCCACGTGCGCACGATTTGCAAGTAGGCCCGCCCGCACCGCGGCAAGCCATTGTTAAATATGCGATTTATTCCGGCGGGAGGCGCCGGTTGGCGTAGTAGATCAGCAATTCGCCCAGCGTGCCGGCAAAGCCGGCGGGACTGGTCGCCATCCTGTGGCCGAACGCCACGCCACGCAGGAAGTGGCGCATCTCGGCGATCCGCTCCGCCTCGCCTTCGCCGGGCACATGCGGATCGTCGGAATTGTGGGGCACCGTCTCGCGCACGAACTGCAGCAGTTCGTGCATCACCGCGCGCGTGGGTTCGTCGAGTTCGTCGAACTCCGCGACGAACTTGTCGCGCTCGATCCGGTGGACCTCGACCTCGGTCAGCGCGCGCGCCGCCGCCATGCGCGGGCCGCCGTCGAACAGCGCAAGCTCGCCGAAAAGCTGGCCCGGCTTAACGGTCGCGACCGCGATCTTGCCGCCGTCGCGCGCGTGGTAAATTTCGACGAGTCCCGAACGCAGCAGGCACGCGAATGTGCCCACATCGCCCTCGCGGAAAATCAGCTCTCCCGTCGCATAGCGCCCGATCGTATCGCCGGCCATCGCGTTCCCTCCGCGCGGATGGCGGACATTAGCCCGAAACGGCGGCGGTTCAAACGGTCCCCGTCCCGGCCAGCCCGCGGCAGATTTCGTCGAGAACGCCGTCGAGCAATTCCTGGACGAGCCGGCCGCCCGCCGGGCGGGTGCTCGTGCGCGGCCAGACCGGGCTTCCGAACCCGCCGTCGAGCGCCAGCGCCGCGAACCCGTGGATCGATGCCCAGGCGTGCGTCATGCGGGCCGGTGCACGCCGGTCGACGAGCCGGCCGCTGCGCGCCAGGGCAGCCGTCATCGCGCCGTAGATGCGCTGGTGGCAGGCCTCCTGGGCTTCGGCCAACCGCGCACGCGAGGCGTCGATCGCGTCGAGCCGGAACATCAGCTGGAACTTCGCGCGGTGCGCGAGCGCGAACTCGACATAGGCCGACGCCATCGCCCGCAGGCGCGCGGCCGCGTCATCGCCCGCGCGTGCCACGCGCCGGTCGATCGCGCGCGCAAGATCGTCGAACGCCTCCGCGGCCAGCTCGGTCAGCAGGCCCGTCTTGTCGCCGAAATGGTGCGCCGGCGCGCCGTGCGAGATGCCCGCGCGGCGCGCGCATTCGCGCAGCGCGAACGCCTCGATCCCCTCGCGACCGATCATCGCCTCGGCGACGTCGAGGATCTTGCGGCGGAGGTCTTCGGAGAATTCCGCCGGCGGCCGGCCGACCGGCCTTGGCGTTCGTCGCGTTCGCGCCGTTGCCTTCATGCGTTCCTCCCTCACCATTCCGGCCGCATCGAACGTGCGGCTTTGGCCTGCGCCGGTGTCACGTTGTCGAACGCGCGCAGGCCTTCCTCGGCCGCCGCACGCCCGTCTTCTCCGGCCAGCGCGTCGAGCATCGCGGCGAACGTCACGCGCCCCATGTCGCGTGCGCGCGCCATCAGGACGAGATCGCCGAAATCCCCGCCCCGGCACGCGCGGCGCACGAGGCGCAGCGGCTCGCCCATGTGCTGGGCGAGTGCCACCTCGAACAGGTCGTGCCGTCCGGCGCGCAGCAGTTCGAGAAACCCCACGATCCGGTCGTCCGCCCATGTGCCCCAGCCGCCGAGCATGCCGTCAAGCAGCGAGAAGATGCGCCCGTCCGTCTCCATCCGATGGGCCGTCTCCTCGGCCGCACCCGCGATCACCGCGCGCAGCGCACCGGGATCGACGGTCAGGCGCTTGAAGAGGAAGCCGTGCAACGCGTCGGCCACCCAGCCCAGCATCTCGTAGGCGATGACGGCCGGAAGATCGGTGCGCCGGCTCAGCGGATCGTGCAGTTCGGGCCAGCCGCGCGCGAGATCGGCGATGACGGCGAACGTCTCGCGCGAGATGGCGGCACTTTCGTTGGCGACGAGCGTATGCACCACGTCGCGCTCGCCGAAGCTCGCCAGACACTGGCTGATCGCGAGCGTCACGTCCGCGCGCCCGGCGATCGCCGCGCGGTGCGCGGTCGAGCTGGATCCCGCGATCGCGATCAGATCCGCCTCGCCCAGCGCGCGCGAACGCGCCAGCACCGGCCAGGCGACCTCGATCTCGTCGTTGGCAAGCACGCGAACGACCGACGGCGCCACGCTTGGGTCCTGCGACAGGCGTTCGGCCACGAGACGGCGCAGCGGCGTCTCGATTTCGCGGATGATCGCGCGCACGAGTTCGACCGCGAGGATCTGGAAGCGCGTCGCCGGACCTTCGGCGCCGATCGCGGCGACGAATTCGGCAAGTTCGCCCACGGCATCGCGCCGGTCCTCCGACGCGTCGTGGCCCAGCCTGTCGATGATCGTCTGCAGGCGCTGGATCAGAGATTGCGGCTGCATGTCTAGCTTTCCGCGACAGTCCCGACGGCCAGCGCGCGAAGCTCTCCGCCCAGTGCGGCAAGCACGGCGGCGAGCGGGCGCTCGGATCCGGCATCGTCACCCGACCAGCGCGCCGCGAGTGCCTGCGCCGCGCGCTCGACGCGGCGATGGTCGGCCGCGCGGTCGCCGCGCCGGACGGGACGGTCGCCGGTCGTCACCCAGAAGGCGGAATGGCCGGGTGCAGCATCGGGCAGATAGGCGACGACCCAGCGGCCGCGCGACAGGCCGATGGGCCGCGCCAGCGTCGGCGCGACGGGCATGTCTTCGGCACCGCGCAGGCGCCAGCGCAGCCGTGCACCGAAGCCCGGATCGAACAGCACGTCGCGCGCGGCGACGGCGATGTGGCGGACCGCGCCGTCGGGAAACACGGGAAACTGCGTGCGGCGCTGGGCGTGCAGGAACGCGCCCCAGTCGGTGCGTGCCACCGCCGCGCGCGCCGCGTTGAGGCCGCCGGCCGACGCGCGGACGGCGAGCCGGCTCGCCTCGATCGTCGCCAGCGCCTGCGCGTCGACCGCGCCCAGCGTCATCGCCGGCCCGGTCTCGGCGCTTTCGACGACAACCGCGACGGGCACGGGACGAAGCGCAAAACCGAGATGACGGGCAAAGGCGCACACCACCAGCGAAGCGGTGAAACCCGCGCGCGCATCGGCGCCGAAGGCGTCCGACACGGCCGTGTCCAGCTCGCGCCGCAGGAAATCCCACAGCACGGCAGGCACTCGGGAAAGCGGCGCGCTGTCGGAAACTCGGCTCTGCAACGGCGAGGTCGGCATTCGATCGGAAATCCTGGACCCGCGAATCCACATTGCGACCGATTCGCGATCGACACTGTAGCGCGATGTCCTAAATAGTCACCGTCTAAATCGAAGGCGCCGTCAGATTTCGACGACTTCGAGAATGCCCGGCACGTCGCCGAGCGAGCGGCGCATCTCGGGCGTGATCGCGTAGCTTTCCTTGAGGCGCACGTCGACTTCCTCGCCCGGCCCGGTCTGCAACTGAATGCGGATCGCACCGCGTCCGCGCTGTGCCTTGGCCACCGCAGCCTTGAGACCCGCAAGCGCGCCCGCATCGCCCAGCGTCACGCGCAAACCCGAGGCCGACTGGGCGACAGCCTCGTCGAGCGGGCGGATGTCGGAAGCGAGCAGCTTGACGTTCTCCTCCTCCACCCGCGCATCGGCCGAGACGAGCAGCGGCCGGTTGGAGCCGAGCAGTTCGCGCGACTTCGCGAGCAGTTCGGAGAACAGCATCACTTCGAACGTGCCGCCGGCGTCGGACAGCTGAACGAACGCGAAGCGGTTGCCCTTGGCCGAGGTGCGTTCCTTCGAACTCAGCACCGTTCCGGCGAGCTTGATGCGGCTCGACCCGCCGGCCGACAGCGTGCGTGCCACGTCGGCCGAACGGACGACGCCCAATCGCTTGAGCCCGACGGCATAGGCGTCGAGCGGATGGGCCGTCAGATAAAAGCCCACGCTCTCGAACTCCGCCTGCAGCCGCTCGTGCAGCTTCATGTCCGGCACCTGGGGCAGCGGCGGGTCGGCGATCTTCCCGCCCGAGGGACCGCCGAAAATGTTCATCTGGTTCGTCGCGCGTTCCTCGGCGGTCGACTGCGCGAGGCGCAGGACCGTCTCCACCGTCGCCAGAACGCGCGCGCGATTGGGTTCGAGCGCGTCGAACGCGCCGGCCTTGGCGAGGTTTTCGAGTTGGCGCTTGTTGACCTGCTTGGAATCGACGCGGCGCGCGAAATCGAACAGCGACTTGAAGGGCCCGTTCGCCTTGCGCTCGGCGACGACCGTTTCCATCGCCGCGAGGCCGACATTGCGCACGGCGGCAAGCGCGTAGCGCACGCAGCCCTTACCTTCCGGCCCGTCGGGATATTCGACCGTGAACGTCGCTTCCGAGCGGTTGATGTCCGGAGGCAGCGTCTTGTAGCCGAGCCTGTCCACTTCCTGGCGGAACAGGTTCAGCTTGTCGGTGTTCGACA
>JAYRKO010000130.1:0-6672 GCA_041905745.1 Tagaea sp.
CGATCGAGCCCGTCGACGTGCGGCCGGCCCGCCAGTCGTAGTCGAGCACCGGGTCGACGACCATCGCGACCTTCGCCGCCGGATCGGCGACGAGGTAGCTGACGGTGCCCGTCACCGGCTCGAAAAAGCCCGAAATCGCCGGCTCGCGCGCATCCATGTCCGCCTCTTGAAAACTTCAGAACGATCTAATATATATGTAGCACGCGGCACGGGCCGCGCAAGGCATGGTGGCAAGCATGGCGGCGGCAATCAAGGAAGTAGACGCGGCAACCCTCAAGCGCTGGCTCGATTCAGGCTCGTGCGAACTCCTCGACGTGCGTGAACCCGGCGAATACGCGCGCGAGCACATCCCCGGCGCGCGGCTTGTTCCCCTCGGCAAGCTCGACGCAACCGCGCTTTCCGGACGCCCCGTCGTGCTGCACTGCGCGTCGGGCGGCCGTTCGGCGCGCGGGGCCGCCTTGCTGGCGAAGAGCGGCGCCGACGTCGCGCATCTCTCGGGTGGCCTCGCCGCTTGGCGCAGCGCCGGCCTGCCGGTCGCCGAGGACCGCAGCGCCCCCCTCCCGATCATCCGGCAGGTGCAGATCGTCGCCGGCACGCTGATCCTTGCAGGCGCCGCATTGGGCACGTTCGTCCATCCGGCATTCTTCGCGCTGTGCGCGTTCGTGGGCGCCGGCCTGCTTTTCGCAGGCGTCACCGGCTTCTGCGGCATGGCGACGCTGCTGGCGCGCCTTCCCTACAACCGCGTCTAGTCGGTCTTCCGGCCCAGCGCCTTCAGCTCCGCCACGATGCGGCGCTCCTCGTCGTCGAGCGCTTGGCGGTACGCCTCGTAAAGCCCCGCCGGGATGTTGTCGAACGTGCCGCGTCGGTTCTCGCGCAGGCGCGCCAGCCGGCGCTCCAGACGGAAGACGGTCTGCGCCCGGTCGTCGGGCGTGCCGGTATCGAGGCGCTCGACGAGCGGCGCCAGCCGCTCGCGCAACCGCGCACGCACGTCCGGATCGAGCCCGCGGTCGAGCAGCGTTTCGATCTGGGAGACGAGCCGCTCGAAATCGCCCGTCACGTCGACAGGCTCGCGCGGCGCCTGCGCGGCCGCGCCGAACGCGACCGACGCGGCGACGAGCGCGCCTAGCGCCCCTTGGCGTGATGATAAACGTGCCACAGGAACAGCGCGCCGGCCGAACGGTGCGGCCGCCATTTCTCGCCCAGCTTGCGCAGGCGCTTCTCGTCGGGCCGCGAACGCAGGCGCTTGAGGATGCGCATCGCCTCCTGCAGCGCCAGATCGTTGGCCGGCCACACGTCGGGCCGCTGCATGGCGAACAGCAGGTAGATCTCGGCGCTCCACCGGCCGAGGCCCTTCAGCTGCGTGATGGTCGCGATGGCGTCCTCGTCCTCGGACGCGTGCAGCGAATCGAAATCCAGCGTGCCGTCCGACACGGCCTGTGCCAGGCCGCGCACATAGGACGATTTCTGCCGCGACAGGCCGAGCGAGCGCAGCCGTGCATCGTCGCAGCACAGCACGGCATGCGGTGCGATCTCGCCCAGCCCCGCCTCCAGCTTGCGCCAGATACCGCTGGCGGCCGAGACGGACACTTGCTGCGCCACGATCGCGCGCATGAAACCTTCGAAGCCCGAAGGGCGCACGCGGGGCGCCGGCAGGCCGATGCGTTCGAGCCATTCGGCCACGTCGGCATCCGAGGCGGCAAGCGCCTTCATCGATTTCGCGATGGCGCGCTTGGCCCGTGCTTCGGTCGAGGCTTGGAGCTGCGGAGGCAAGGCAGTGCGCCGTTCAGGCGACCGGCTGGTGCGCGAGGGACTGCGTCAGCGTCGACAGCCGCGCGAGAAGGTAGTCCGCCGTGTCGGGGTCGGCGTCCTCGACCTTGGTCAGCACGCGTTCGATCATCCGCCGACGGTAACGCTCGCGGTCGGCGGGCCCGCCGTCGTAGCTCGTCTCCAGCGCCACTTCGAGCGCCGCACGCACGGCCGGGTAGAGGTCGAGCGGCATGTAGGCGCGCTCGTATACGTATTTGAGCCCGCCGACGGGGTCGTAGATGAGCTGGCGCGCACGCTCGACGGGAATGTTCGCACGCTTGGCGAGGCCGTGCTCGAACAGGAACAGGTCGCCCATGCACAGTGCGCGCACGACCAGACCCGGATCGAGTCGGCCCGTGGCGTGCAAGTGGGCCGCAAGCCGGGCGACGTCCTCTTCCTGCGAGGACATCGACGAACCGACAGTCGCGATCTCGCGCGCGTGCATGGCCAGATCGGCGGCCATCTCGCTCGTCATGTCGGGGCGCTCGAGCAGGCGCTCGCGGATGCGCTCGGAGGCGAGGTTGTAGAGCTTTTCGAGAACGCGCAGCGGCACGCTGCGCCGTTCGGCGAGTTTCGACTGCACCGCGTCGGACTTTCCGTGCCGGTCGACGAGTCGCTCGACCGTCTGCTCGGACATGTGCGCGCCTTCGTTGCCGGCAAGCGTCGCGGCGACCTTTTCGTCGCCGTGCTCGACGAGCTTGGCGGCAAGCGCGTCGGAAACGTCCTTGCGGCCGGCGATGGCGACCTGCTTCGCGGCACCTTGCGAAGCGACGATCTCCATCAGGTCCTCGTCGGAGAAGGCCGCACTTTCCAGCAGCATCGGCAGCGCGACCGCGTCGATGTCGCGCGCGAGCTTGCGCGCAAGTCCGTCGGGGAGCTGGGCGGCATCCTTCAGATGCGCGCTGAGCGCCGCACGCACGGTGACGGCCGCATCTTCGGCAAGAACGCGCAGCAGTTTTTCCGCTTCCGCACGCGCGCTTGCATTGAGCGCGCCAGCCTTCCACGTCGAGGCGATCTTGCCGACGGTCGCAACGCGCCCGGCCGCCGAAGGGTCGGCAGCGAGCCGTTCGATATCCTGTTTGGAAAGCTCGGACATGGGGACCGGATGAACGACCTTGAGTCTGCCATGAATGTTGCCGCCACAAAAGTGCGGAAGCAACCCCTTGGCAGGTTTGACTAATGGCAGGTCCGATCCTACAACGTTTTGCCGGTACGACGAAGCGGGAGGAACGGCGCAGGATGCCGATGGACGGAGGGCGCGACCCGCGGATCGAGACGTCGCCGAAGGTTTCGGACGAGGTCAAGTGCACCACCTGCTACATGTGCGCGTGCCGCTGCGGCATCCGCGTACATCTGCGCGACGGGCGCATCCGGTACATCGAGGGAAACAAGGACCATCCGGTCAACCGCGGCGTCCTGTGCGCCAAGGGCTCGGCCGGCATCATGAACCATTACAGCCCGGCGCGGCTTACGGCCCCGCTGCTGCGCGTGGGCGAGCGCGGCAAAGGCGAATTCAAGGAAATTTCCTGGGACGAGGCGCTGGGCCTTGCGACGAAATGGCTCGGCGACATCCGCGCGAGCGATCCCAAGAAGCTCGCCTTCTTCACCGGCCGCGACCAGAGCCAGTCGCTGACCGGTTGGTGGGCCAACCAGTTCGGCACGCCCAACTTCGCCGCGCACGGCGGATTCTGTTCGGTCAACATGGCAGCGGCCGGGCTCTACTCGATCGGCGGCTCGTTCTGGGAGTTCGGCGAGCCCGACTGGGAACACGCGCGCTACTTCATGCTGTTCGGCGTGGCCGAAGACCATGACAGCAATCCGATCAAGGCCGGCTTGGCGAAACTGAAGGCCAACGGCGCGAAGTACGTCTCGGTCAACCCGGTCAAAACAGGCTATCAGGCGGTGGCGGACGAATGGCTCGGCATCCGCCCGGGCACCGACGGGCTGTTCGTGATGGCGCTGATCCACGAACTGCTGAAGGCCGACAGGATCGATCTCGACTTTCTCGTTCGCTACACGAACGCGCCGTGGCTGGTGCTGAAGGACGACGGCCTGTTCGCGCGCGACGCGGCCGGCAATCCGCTGTGCTGGGACAGCCGCACCGATGCGGCCGCAAGCGCCCTTTCGGCCGACGTGGCGCCGAAGCTGGTCGGCGAGGTGACGCTGGCCGACGGCCGCAAGGCCACGCCCGTGTTCGAACTGATGGCGCTTCGCTATCTGGCGCCCGAATTCGCGCCCGACGCGGTTGCCGAACGCTGCGGCATTCCGGCCGACACGATCCGGCGCATCGCCGCCGAACTTGCGCATGCGGCGTTCGAGGAACAAGTCGTCATCGAGCAACCCTGGACCGACTGGGCCGGCCGCCGGCACGAACGCATGGTCGGCCGCCCCGTCGCCATGCACGCGATGCGCGGCATTTCAGCGCACTCGAACGGTTTCCAGACCTGCCGCGCGATCCACGTCCTCCAGATGCTGCTGGGTGCCATCGATACGCCGGGTTCGTGGCGCTACAAGGCTCCCTTCCCGCGCCCGGTTCCGCCCGGCCCCAAGCCCACAGGCAAGCCCGCGCAGGTGAATGCCGGCCGCCCGATGGGCGGCATGCCGCTGGGTTTCACGCTGGGGCCCGAGGACCTGCTGCTCGACGACGACGGCCGGCCCATGCGCATCGACAAGGCCTATTCGTGGGAAGCGCCCGTCGCCGCGCACGGCCTCATGCACATGGTCATCGCCAACGCGTGGAAGGGCGACCCGTACCCGATCGACACGCTGTTCATGTACATGGCGAACATGGCGTGGAACTCGTCGATGAACTCGGCCGAGACCGCTCGCATGCTGACCGACAAGGATGCGGACGGGAACTACCGCATCCCGCACATCGTCTATTCCGACGCGTTCTATTCCGAGACGGTCGCCTACGCCGACCTGATCCTGCCCGACACGACGTATCTCGAGCGCTGGGACTGCATCTCGCTGCTCGACCGGCCCATCGGCTCGGCCGAAGGCCCGGGCGATGCGATCCGTCAGCCCGTCGTCAAGCCCGACCGCGACGTGCGACCCTTCCAGGACGTGCTGATCGACCTCGCCGTGCGGTTGAAGCTGCCCGGCTTCACGAACGCCGACGGCAGCGCCAAGTTCCCCGGCGGCTACGCCGACTACATCGTCAACCACGAGCGCAAGCCCGGCGTGGGCCCGCTTGCCGGCTTCCGCGGCAAGGACGGCTCGAAATCGGGCGTGGGCGAACCCAATCCGGCGCAGCTCGACCGCTATGTCGCGAACGGCGCGTTCTGGCGCCACCATCTCGAACCCGACCAGCTCTATTTCAAGCACGCGAACAGAGGCTATCTCGAGGCGGCGGTGAAGCTCGGCCTCATCGACAAGCCCGACCAGATCGTCCTGCATCTCTATTCCGAGCCGATGCAGAAGTTCCGCAACGCCGCGCGTGGCGTCGGGCCGATCAAGGCGCCCGAGGAACACCGCCAGCGCATCGAGACGCATTTCGATCCGCTGCCCGTGTGGCACCCGACCTTCGAGGGCGAACAGGTGGACACGGGCGCATTCCCGCTGCATGCGGTCACGCAGCGTCCGATGCCGATGTACCATTCGTGGGGCTCGCAGAATGCGTGGCTGCGCCAGATCCTCGCGCAGAACCGCCTCTACATGAATGCGGGCACCGCGGCGAAGCTGGGCCTTGCCGACGACGACTGGGCGTGGATCACGTCCCATCACGGCCGCGTCAAGGCGCAGATCCGCACGATGGAGGGCGTCAATCCCGAAACCGTGTGGACGTGGAACGCCATCGGCAAGCGTGCGGGCGCGTGGAACCTCGACGCCGACGCACCCGAGGCGACCAAGGGCTTCCTCCTCAACCACCTGATTTCGGAATTGCTGCCCGAGAAGAACGGCTACCGCTACTCGAACTCCGATCCCGTCACCGGCCAGGCGGCCTGGTACGACCTGCGCGTTCGCGTCGAGAAGGCGGATCAGGCCGAACAGGGCGAAACCTCGCCGCTGCTGCCGGCACTGGGACGCCCGGCAGGGTTGGGCGAAACGCCGCCCGTCTTGCGCTACGGCGCGCAGTGGAAATCGAAATGACCAGCCTTCCCGCCCCCGCCGCTGGCTCGAAAAAGCTCGGCCTCGTCATCGACCTCGACACGTGCGTGGGCTGCCACGCATGCGCGGTCAACTGCAAGGAGTGGAACACCGGCGGCCACTCCGCGCCGCTGACCGATCTCGATCCCTACGGCGCCGACGTCGCGGGCGTGTGGTTCAACCGCATCCACACCTTCGAGGCGGGCGAAGGCCCCGAGAGCCGCACCGTCCATTTCCCCAAATCGTGCCTGCACTGCGAGACGCCGGCCTGCGTCACCGTCTGCCCGACGGGAGCAAGCTACAAGCGCGCCGAGGACGGCATCGTGCTGGTCAACGCCGACACCTGCATCGGCTGCAAGCTGTGCTCGTGGGCCTGCCCCTACGGGGCGCGCGAATACGACGCCGACGACGGCGTCATGAAGAAGTGCACGCTGTGCATCGACCGCATCTACAACGAAAACCTCGCCGAGGAAGAGCGCGTGCCGGCCTGCGTCTCGACGTGCCCGGCGAGTGCGCGCCATTTCGGCGATCTCGGCGATCCGACTTCCGCCGTCTCGAAATTGGTCGCGGAACGCGGCGGCTACGCGCTGATGCCCGAGACGGGCTATGCGCCCGTCAACCGCTACCTGCCGCCGCGGCCCGCGAAGACGCAGGCCGGCTGCACGGGCGCCAAGGCCCGCCTCGATCGTCCGGCCGCAGCCGAGGGCATGCACCCGCTGCTGCGCTGGATGGACAAGCTGCTTTCGCGCTGAGACCGGACACGCCATGCATCCCGCC
>JAYRKO010000131.1:0-6638 GCA_041905745.1 Tagaea sp.
GGCCGCGTTGCGTGGCGTCGCGGCCCAGGTCGACGGGTCGGCCGGGTTGACGCGCGCGGCCCGCGCCGCCTTGGTGGGCGAGGCGGCTTCCGTCTCGCCGCCCGCCGACGGGTGGCGGGCCTGCATGCGGGTCGCGTCGGGCTCGGGCGGCAGCATGTCGCCCTGCGGGGGCGCGTCCATGCGGATCTGCACGAGCGCCAAGAGCGAGGTGACGCGCTCGCGGAAGTCGCGCAGCATCGCCTCGAACAGCTCGAAGGCTTCCTTCTTGTACTCGTTGAGCGGGTCGCGCTGGCCGTAGGCGCGCAGGTTGATGCCCTGGCGCAGATGGTCGAGCGTCAGCAGGTGTTCCTTCCACGCGTGGTCGAGTTCCTGCAGCAGCAGGCTCTTCTCGATCTGGCGCATGATGTCGGGGCCCACATTGGCCGCCTTCTCCGCCATCTTGCGCTCGACCGCGTCGGTCAGGCGCGTGCGGATCTCGTCTTCGGCGATACCTTCTTCCTTCGCCCAGTCGGCGACCGGCAGGTCGAGGCCGAAGATGCGCCGGATCTCCTCGTGCAGCAGGCTCGTGTCCCACTGCTCGGGGTACGCGTTGTCGGGGATGCAGCGGTCGATCAGGTCTTCGACCGTCTCGCGGCGCATGTCGGCGATCGTCTCGGCGACGTCGTCCTCGCGCATGATCTCGCGGCGCTGCTCGTAGACGACCTTGCGCTGGTCGTTCATCACGTCGTCGTATTTCAGCAGCTGCTTGCGGATCTCGAAATTGCGCGCCTCGACCTTCTTCTGCGCCTTTTCGAGCGCGGCGTTGATCCAGCTGTGGACGATGGCCTCGCCTTCCTTCAGGCCCAGCTTCTGCAGCATCCCGTCCATGCGGTCGGAGCCGAAGATACGCATCAGGTCGTCTTCCAGCGACAGGAAGAACTTGGAGGCGCCCGGGTCGCCCTGACGGCCCGAACGGCCGCGCAGCTGGTTGTCGATGCGCCGGCTCTCGTGCCGCTCGGTGCCCACGACGTAGAGGCCGCCGGCCTCGACGACGATTTTCCGGCCTTCCTCGATCTCGGCCTTGATCGCGGCGATCTTCGCCTCGCGCTCGGGGCCCTCGGGCATGTCGGCCAGCTCGATGCGCACGCGCATGTCGAGATTGCCGCCGAGCTGGATGTCGGTGCCGCGGCCGGCCATGTTGGTCGCGATGGTGATCGCACCCGGGCGGCCGGCCTGCGAGACGATCGCGGCTTCCTGCTCGTGGTAGCGGGCGTTCAGCACCTGATGGGGGATGTTGCGCTTGCGCAGGTCCTCGGACAGCGATTCCGACTTCTCGATCGAGACCGTGCCGACCAGCACCGGCTGGCGGCGCTTCATCGCATCCTCGATCAGGTCGACGATCGCCTTCGTCTTCTCGCGCGCCGTGCGGTAGACCTCGTCGTCGGCGTCCTTGCGGGCGACGTCGCGGTTGGTCGGAATCTCGACGACCTCGAGCTTGTAGATCTCGCCGAATTCCGCCGCCTCGGTCATCGCCGTGCCGGTCATGCCGCCCAGCTTCGGGAACATGCGGAAATAGTTCTGGAAGGTGATCGAGGCCAGCGTCTGGTTTTCCTGCTGGACGCGCACGCCTTCCTTGGCTTCCAGCGCCTGATGCAGGCCTTCGGAATAGCGCCGGCCTTCCATCATGCGGCCGGTGAATTCGTCGATGATGACGACCTTGTCGTCCTTGACGATGTAGTCCGTGTCGCGCGCGAACAGCTTGTGCGCGCGCAGCGCCTGGTTGACGTGGTGGACGATGTTGACGTTGGCGAGATCGTAGAGGTTCCCGCCCTTGATCATGCCGGCCTCGACCAGCAGCTGCTCGATCTTCTCGGCACCCGCCTCGGTCAGCGAGACGGCGCGGGCCTTCTCGTCCTTCTCGAAATCGCCGGCGGCGAGCTTCGGGATGAGCTTGTCGACCGCGAGGTAGAGCTCGGAGGAATCGTCCGTCGGCCCCGAGATGATCAGCGGCGTGCGCGCCTCGTCGATCAGGATCGAGTCGACCTCGTCGACGATGGCGAAGTTGAAGGACCGCTGGACCATGTGGTCGAGGCGGTACTTCATGTTGTCGCGCAGATAGTCGAAGCCGAATTCGTTGTTCGTGCCGTACGTCACGTCGCACGCGTAGGCCTGCCGGCGTTCGTCGTCTGTCAGGCCGTGGACGATCGTGCCCACCGTCAGGCCGAGGAACTTGTAGATGCGCCCCATCCATTCGGCGTCGCGCTTGGCGAGGTAGTCGTTGACGGTGACGACGTGCACGCCCTTGCCCGAGAGCGCGTTGAGATAGACCGCGAGCGTGGCGACGAGCGTCTTGCCTTCGCCGGTCTTCATCTCGGCGATCATGCCGCGGTGGAGGACGATGCCGCCGATGAGCTGGACGTCGAAATGGCGCTGGCCCAGCACGCGGCGCGCGGCCTCGCGCACGGTCGCGAAGGCGTCGACCAGCAGGTCGTCGAGATCCTCGCCCTTGTCGAGGCGTCCGCGCAGCCACGCCGTGCGCGCGCGCAGCGCCGCATCGTCGAGCGCCTGGACTTCCGCCTCCTTCGCGTTGATCGCGAGGACCTGGCGGTTCATGCTTTTCAGGATGCGGTCGTTGGAAGAACCGAAAATCGCTCGCGCGATGGCGCCGAACATGCAGTCAGACCTCGAAGAATCGCGGGGTTTCGCCGACGGGCGAACCAGGGCGCAGGGCAGGGGAGAGATAGGGCCATCGGCCTGACGTGTCAACGCGGCCTTCCGGACCGCAGGCGTAACCTCTACGGCCTTGTTCCGGCGCGCTTTCCCGTGCCAGAGTGCGCCGCCCGCTTCCGGGCCCGACGAAAGGATTCCGCCGATGTTCCGCCTGCCCGTGCGCGCCGCCGCACTCGCCGTTTTTGTCTTCTCGGGCGGGCTTCCCGGGGCCGTCTCGGCCCAGACGCCGGCGGCCGATCCGGTCGTCGCGCGCGTCGAGGGGATCGCCATCCGTCGGTCGGACGTCGTCAATTTCCAGCGCCAGCTTCCCCCGCAGCTCCAGCAGATGCCCGTCGAGGCGCTGTTCGAGCCGATCGTCGAGCGCCTCGTCGCGCAGAAGCTGATCGCCGCCGAGGCGCGCAAGCAGAACCTGCAGGGCGACGCCGAGGTGAAGACCCGCCTTCTGCAGGCCGAGGAGCGCGTGCTGCAGGAAGCACTGCTCAACCGCTATCTCGAAAAGAACATGACCGACGAGGCGATGCGCAAGCGCTTCGAGGCCCACCAGAAGGAACATCCGGGCCGCGAGGAGATCCGCGCGCGCCACATCCTCGTCGCCAACGAGCAGGCCGCGCAGGGCATCATCGCCGACCTCGCCAAGGGCGGCGATTTCGCCAAGATCGCGGCCGACCGCTCGATCGATCCGGCCGGCAAGCAGTCGGGCGGCGATCTCGGCTTCTTCGGCAAGGAAGACATGGTGCCCGAATTCTGGACCGCCGCCGCCGCACTGAAGGACGGCGAGACGTCGAAGGCCCCGGTCAAGAGCCAGTTCGGCTGGCACGTGATCCGCGTGGAAGAGCGCCGTTCGGTCAGCGAGACGTTCGAGGAGGCGCGCGAGAAGCTCGCCGGCGACATGTCGCAGGAGCTGATGGGCAGCTATGTCGACGGCCTCGTCAAGAAGGCGAAGGTCGAGCGCTTCGGCCTCGACGGCAAGCCGCTGCCCGCACAGCCCAAGTAAGTCCGAGGATCGCTCCCGATGGCCCACGCCGTTTCGCCGCTCGCCCCCGCCGCCTTCCCGCAGCTCGCCGCGATCGGCGGCATGCGCCTCGCCACGACGCTGACGGGCACGCGCTACAAGGGCCGCGACGACATGCTGTTCGCCGCCTTCGTGCCGGGCACGGCGGTCGCGGGCGTGTTCACGTCCAACAAGATGCCGGGCGTGCCGGTCGACTGGTGCCGCAAGATCGTCGGTGCGGGCCGCGCGCGCGGGCTCGTCGTCAATGCGGGCAATGCCAACGTCTTCACCGGCAAGGCCGGCATGGAAGCGTGTGCGGCGACCGCCAAGGCCGCCGCGGCGGCCTTGGGCTGCAAGGCCAACGAGATCTTCATTTCGTCGACGGGCGTCATCGGACAGGTGCCCGACGGCGCCAAGCTTGCCGCCGCCGCCAAGGCCGCTTCGCTGCGGCTGGGAACGGCGTCGGTCGAGGACGCAGCGCGCGCGATCATGACGACCGACACGTTCGCCAAGGGTGCCGGCGCAAGCGTCAGGATCGGCGGCAAGACCGTGCGCGTGGCCGGCATCGCCAAGGGCAGTGGCATGATCGCGCCCGCGATGGCGACGATGCTCGCCTACGTCTTCACCGATGCGGCCGTTTCGCCGGCCGTCCTCCGCGCGATCCTCAAGGACGTCGCGGGCCGCACGTTCAACGCGATCACGGTCGACGGCGACACGTCGACGTCGGACACGCTGCTTGCCTTCGCGACCGGCATGGCCGGCAACAAGCCGGTTTCCAAGGCCGGCGGCGCGGAAGCGGCGGCGCTGAAGAAGGCGATCGAGGCTGTGTGCCTCGACCTCGCCATCCAGGTGGCGAAGGACGGCGAGGGCGCGCAGAAGCTCGTGCGCGTCGACGTGACGGGTGCGCAGAACGACGCGGCCGCGCGCACGATCGGCATGGCCATCGCCAATTCCCCGCTGGTCAAGACCGCGATCGCCGCGGCCGACGCCAACTGGGGCCGCATCGTGATGGCCGTGGGCAAGAGCGGCGAGAAGGCCGACCGCGACCGGCTGAAGGTGTCGGTGGGCGGCGTGACCATCGCGACGAAGGGCATGCCCGTGCCCGGCTACGACGAGACGCCGGTCGCCAGGCACATGCAGGGCCGCGAGGTGCACATCGCGGTCGATATCGGGCTCGGCAAGGGCAAGGCGCGCGTGTGGACGTGCGACCTGACCCACGCCTACATCGACATCAATGGCAGCTACCGCAGCTAGCGGCTGCGACGACCCGGCGCTGTCGGCGCGGCTGGCCGCACCCGCGCGCGTCGTGCTCGTGGTTGCCGCCGCGCTGATCGACGTCGACGGGCGCGTGCTGCTCGCGCGCCGTCCGCCCGGCAAGGCGATGGCGGGCCTGTGGGAATTCCCCGGCGGCAAGATCCACGAGAACGAGACGCCCGAGGCCGCACTCGTGCGCGAACTGCGCGAGGAACTGGGGCTCGACCTGTCGCATGCGTGTCTCGCGCCGCTGACGTTCGCCTCTCACCGCTACGACGATTTCCACCTGCTGATGCCGCTCTACGCCGCGCGCAACTGGAAGGGCACGCCCGAGCCGCGCGAGGGGCAGGAGCTGGCGTGGGTGCGCCCGAACCGCCTTTCCGATTATCCGATGCCGCCGGCGGACGTGCCGCTCGTCGCGGCGTTGCGCGACCTGCTCTAGCCGGCCTGCGGCGGATCAAAGCGCAGCGCGTCGGCCAGCCGGTGCGAAGCACTGCCGGGTTTCAGCGCCTTGGGCTGGCTCGCGTGCGGGGCCCACGCCGTCAGGTTCAGCACCTGGAACGTCGCGGGCATGCGGCCCGCGTCGGCGAACATGTCCTCGTAGATCGCGGCGGCGCGCAGCAGCGTCGAGCGCCGCGTGAAATCCTTGCGCCGCTCGGCGATGGCGTTGGCCTCGCCCATGCCGCGCAGGTCGCGCATCAGGTCGAGCGCGTTCTCGTAGGAAACGGTGATCGTGTCGGCGTCGACGACCGGCAGTGCGAAGCCCGCGCGTTGCAGCAGCGCGCCCGCATCGCGCACGTCGGCGAAGGGCGAGACGCGCGGGCCCGCCCCGCCGGTCTCGGCCATCTCGGCCTCGATCAGCGCGCGGCGCAGTTCGCCCAGCGTGTCGCCGCCGAGGATGGCGGCAAGGAAAAGCCCGTCGGGCTTCAGCGCGCGGCGGGCCTGCAGCAGCGCGCCCGGCAGGTCGTTGGTCCAGTGCAGCGACAGGCAGCTCACGATCAGATCGAAGCTGCCGTCGGCGAAGGGCAGGCATTCCTCGTCGGCGACCGCGACGAGGCGCGCAGGGCCGGCCGTGCAGGGCCGCGCGCGCGCCGCGCGCATCATCGTGGGCGACAGGTCGCACTGCACGATCGTCTCGACGCCCGCGCGCTCGGCCAGCAGCGGCGCCATCACGCCGGTGCGCGCGCCGATGTCGAGTACGCGCGGGAACGTGCGCGACACGTCGTCGAGCCGTTCGGCCAGCCGCTCGGCGACTTCCTTGAACAGGAAATCGTGATCGGCGAAACGGCGCGCCGCGCGGTCGCGATGGCGACGCACGGTCCGACGGTCGAAGATGGCGAGCGGGCTGCCCATGACGTTCGAGTGTTAGCGCGTTTCGCGTCGCCCGCAAACCTTGTGCATACATGCTGCCCCGTTGACTCCGGGCGCAATCTGGTGCTGGCATCTCGGCCCGTGAATTTCGCCCGCCGGATGCACGAGATTTTCGCGAACGTCGCGCGCGCCGGGCTCGACGCGGTCATCCCGCCCACCTGTCTTTCCTGCGAAACGATCGTGGCGTCGCCCGGCGGCCTGTGCGTCGCGTGCTGGGGCGCGCTCGCGTGGATCGACCGTCCGTTCTGCGCGCGCTGCGGCACGCCGTTCGATGCGGCCCTGGCGCTCGGCCGGGACGATCTTCTTTGCGGTG
>JAYRKO010000132.1:0-6627 GCA_041905745.1 Tagaea sp.
CTTCTTCATCGGCTTTCTCCCTATCTTCCCTTGAATTGAGGCGCCCGCTTTTCGATGAAAGCGGTAACGCCTTCGCGGAAATCCTCGCTGGCGACGAGCGCGGAGAAGGACTTGCGCTCGAACTGCAGTCCCGTTTCGAGC
The DNA here is from genome assembly GCA_041905745.1 of Tagaea sp. Lineage (GTDB taxonomy): Bacteria > Pseudomonadota > Alphaproteobacteria > CACIAM-22H2 > CACIAM-22H2 > Tagaea. Next base: position 142 of record JAYRKO010000132.1, read on the forward strand.
GGCGTGTCGCGCGAGGCAAGGACGAGTTCCTTGGCGAGCCGGATCGCGAGCGCCGGCTTCTCGGCGATGCGCGCGGCGAGCGCCACGGCGCGGGCCTGGACCTGCGCATCGGGGACGGCCTCGGCCGCAAGGCCGCAGGCGACCGCCTCGGCGCCCGACAGCATCTCGCCGGCGAGGATCAGCTTCATCGCGATCTGCTGGCCCGCGATGCGGGCAAGGCGCTGCGTGCCGCCGGCACCCGGCACGACGCCGAGATTGACCTCGGGCTGGCCGAACTTGGCGCCTTCGCCGGCCACCACGATGTCGCAGTGCATGGCGAGTTCGCAGCCGCCGCCCAGCGCATACCCGTTCACGGCCGCCACGATGGGCTTGGGGAAGCGGCGCATGCGCTGCCAGTGCAGCGCCCGCGCGTCGAGCAGCGCCGTGACGGCCGTGCGCGTCGCGAGTTCCTTGATGTCGGCGCCGGCCGCGAAGACCTTTTCGCCGCCGGTAACCACGATTGCGCGCACGCCGTCGTCCGCGCCGGCCGCGTCGAGCGCGTCGCCGAGCAGGCCCAGGAGCGCCGTCGAAAGCGCATTGCGCGCCGCAGGCCGGTTGAGGGTGAAACGCCGCACGCCCGGGGCGGGCGCATCGGTCAGGAGATCGTTGTCGGTGCTGTCCATGTCGCCAGTATACCAGAATCGAAAACCCCCGCCGGGCGGGACCAGGCGGGGGTCGGATCGAATGCCGTCAGGGGAACCTAGGGGTTCCTCATGCCGACGCGCAGGAGGCGAACGTCACGGTCGTCTTCCGCGCGTGTCCGGCCTCGAATTTCTCCAAGGCGGTCACGGCAAACACCGGCACGTAGCCGGAATAGAACGATCCTGTGCGCACTGGATCACCTCCTTTCGTGGCGGCGGCCGGCCCGCGATCCCGCGCGAGCGTCGCTGCGGCCGCCGGAAGGGCGGATAGGCCGCCCACCCGGCCGGGGCATCCGCCGCGAACGGCGAATCGACCCGGCATGTCGACGAAAGAATCATGCGGGACGCGGAGTCGCGCGGTCAAGCACTTCGCGCGACGCACAACCGGAAAGAGAACCCGGCCCGTCGTTATTGCGGTTTTGCCGTTTCGCGCAGCTTGAAGCGCTGGACCTTGCCGGTTTCCGTCCGCGGCAGCGCATCGACGAACTCGACCGCACGCGGATACTTGTACGGCGCGATGGTCGCCTTGACGAAATCCTGCAGCTCCTTGGCCGTCGCCGGATCGGCCTGGCGGAGATCGCGCAGCACGACGAATGCCTTGACGATCGTACCGCGCTCGGCGTCGGGTGCGCCGACAACCGCGCATTCGCGCACCTTCGGATGCTCGAGCAGGACCGTCTCGACCTCGGGACCGGAGACGTTGTAGCCGGCCGTCACGATCATGTCGTCGGTGCGCGCCTGGTACCAGAAGTACCCGCGCTCATCCATGCGGTAGGCGTCGCCCGTCAGGTTCCAGCCCTTCTGGACGTATTTGCGCTGGCGCTCGACGTCGTCGAGATAGCGGCAGCCTGTGGGGCCGCGCACGGCCAAGCGCCCGACTTCGCCCGCCGGCAGTCGGTTGCCGTCTTCGTCGAGAATGCACGCCGCATAACCGGGGATCGTGCGGCCCGTAGCCCCGGCGATCATGTCCTCGGGGGCGGCGGCGACGAAAATGTGCAGCATTTCGGTGGCGCCGAGCCCGTCGATGAGGCGGATGCCGGTGTGCCGTTCCCAGCCTTCGAACACGGGCTTGGGCAGATGCTCGCCGGCCGACACGCCCTTGCGCAGGCTCGCGAAGGCGCCCTTGGGCGCATTCTCGGTCATCGCGCGGTAGGCGGTGGGGGCCGTGAAGACGATGCTCGCCTTGCCGTCGGCGATGATCTGCGGCAGCACGTCGGGCGACGCGCGCTCGGCCAGCAGCGTCGAGGCGCCGAAGCGCATCGGGAACGTCACGAGCCCGCCGAGCCCGAAGGTGAAGGCAAGCGGCGGCGAGCCGGTGAAGATGTCGTCGGGCGTGGGCTTCAGCACGTAGCGGGGGAACGCGTCGCAGATCGCCATCACGTCGCGGTGGAAATGCATCGTGCCCTTCGCAGGGCCGGTGGTGCCCGACGTGAAGGCGATCAGGGCCACGTCGTCGGCCGCGGTCGGGCAGTTGTCGAACAGCGCAGGCTTGCCGGCCATGCGCTTCTCGAGCCCGTCGGAAGCGTCGCCGTTGAAATAGACGATGTCCTTGCAGACCGATGCGGCAGCCTTCGCCTTTTCCATCTCCTCGGCTAGACGCGCGTCGCACAAGGCGAGGGTCACCTGCGCCTTGGTCAGGATGTAGCCGAGTTCCTTGGCGCGCAGCAGCGGCATCGTCGCGACCGCGACGCCGCCGGCCTTCAGGACGGCGAACCAGCATGCGACCATCATGGGATTGTTCGCCGCGCGCAGCAGCACGCGATTGCCCGGCACGAGGCCGCAATCCTTGACCAGCACGCGCGCGATGCGGTTGGCGCGATCCAGCAGGTCGGAATAGGTCCAGACGTCCTTGCCGAAGCGGATGCAGGGCCGGCCGCCCCAACCGCGCGCGACCGCCGCATCGAGCAGTTCGACGCCCGCGTTCATGCGCTGCGGGTAATAGAGCTCCGGCAGGGCCAGGAACATCTCCGGCCAGTCCGCGGCGGCCGGCAGCCGCTCGCGTGCGAACGTGTCGATATGCGCCGACGGCGAGAGGACGGGGCGGTCAGTCATTCGCGGCTTCGGCCTCCTCGAAATTCGGGATCGCGGGTTCCGCCCGCACGATGTTCGACGGCGGCGTGTGCCGGCCGCAGCCGTCGTACGCCATGACGTGATAGGTGTAGCCGATCCCGCCGACGGCGAGCCGGTCGGCGAACTTGGTGCCTTTGACGGCCTCGACGATCGTCGCTTTGCCGTTTTCCTCGGCGCGGAACACGTCGTAGCCCGCAACGTCGCCCACGGCGCGCGCCCACGAGAGCTTGACGACGCCATTCTCGATGCGGGCCGTCAGGCCGGCGCCGCTCTCGGGCCATCGCGGCGCGTCGATCGCTTCGTCCTCGGCGGGCGCCTGCGTATAGCCCTTGGGCCACAGGAAGCAGCCGACCAGCTTGAAATTCTCGTCGAGCTGTTTGCAGACGTTGCAGTAGATGCAGCGCAGGATGGCGTGCGAACGGCCTTCCTCCACCTTCCGAACCCACGCCGGATCGGCGAGGAGCTGGCGCGCCATGCCGACGATGTCGGCGCGTCCCTCGGCGAGGAGCTTTTCCGCATCGGCGGGATCGCTGATCTTGCCGACGGAGACGACCGGAACATCGAGGCCATGGCTGTTGATGTAGGCCTTGATGCCGGCGGCGAGATGCACATGCGGCATCGGCGGATACTGGTCGCCCGGCATGCAGCGGTCGCCCGAGTAGCCGGTATAGGGATAGAGCGGCGAGCCTTCCTTCTGGACCGCGTCCTCGAACTTGCCGCCGACCGAAAGCGAGATGTAGTCGACGCCGAGCTGGGCCATGCGCAGCGCGATGCGCTGGCTGTCGGGCAGCGCGTAGCCGTCCTTGATCGCCTCTTCCGCCAGAAAACGCACGCCGACCGCGAAGTCCTTCCCCACCGTCTGGCGCACGCGCGTCATCACGCGCCCGAAGAGCCGCAGGCGGCCTTCGAGCGTGCGGCCGTCGTAGCCGTCGCGCCGCGGATTGCGGCGCGACAGGAACGAGGACAGCGTATAGGCATGCGCCGAATGGAGTTCGACGCCGTCGTAGCCGGCTTCGCGCGCGCGCGCGGCGGCCGCGCCGAACGCCTCGACGATGGCGTCGATTTCGGATTCCGCGAGCATGTCGATCGTCTGGCGCCAGCCGGAGCGCGCGACCTTCATGAAATGGATGATCTGCGGAACGATCTTCGACGGGCCTGCGTCGTGGACGCGGCGGACGAGCTCGCGATGCCCGGGGATGAAATCGTCGCGCGAAAGCCGCAGGAGCGGCCCTGACTTCGACTCGTGGACGGCGGTCGCCTCGACGACGATGAGGCCGACGTGGCCCTTCGAGTAGCGCACGTAGCGCTCGATGATGCCCTCGTTCACGAAGCCGTCTTCACCCGACAGGCGCGTGACCATCGCGGGTACCAGCACTCGGTTGGGCGCCGTCATCGGACCGATGCGGATCGGTTCCAGCAGTTTCATTTCTCGCCGACCTCCGCGAGGCATTCGGGACAAAGACAGCTTGCTTGCGTGCCGGGTTCTGGCACGGGCATCACGACGTCGACATGCTTGCACCAGCAATCGCCGGCCGGATCGCACGCAAACAATGCGCCGCAGCGCACGCAAACGATTTCGGCCGGCTCGCCGGACGCGCTCACGGTGCCGACTCCCCCTCGAACGCCGCGAACACCTGGCCTGCGACGACGAGCTTCTGGATCTCGGTGGCGCCTTCGTAAATACGCAGCGCGCGCACTTCACGGTAGAGCCGTTCGACGGTGCTGTCGGCAACGACGCCAAGCCCGCCGTGAATCTGCATCGCGCGGTCGACGACCTTCTGCGCCATTTCCGTCGCGAAGAACTTGGCCATCGAGGCTTCCCGCGTTACGCGCGCGGCTGCACGGTCCTTCGTCCACGCGGCGCGATAGACGAGGAGGGCGGCTGCGTCGATATCGGTTGCGCATTCGGCGATCGCTGCCTGCGTCAGCTGGAAGTCGGCCAGATGTGCGCCGAATGCCTCGCGCTTGCGGGCATAGTCCACCGCTTCGTCCAAAGCGCGACGCGCGAAACCCAGCGCTGCGGCCGCAACGGTCGAACGGAAGATGTCGAGCGTCGACATCGCGATCTTGAAGCCTTCGCCGGGGTTGCCGAGCAGCGCGGCGGCCGGCACGCGGCAGCTTTCGAACGCGAGTGTGGCAAGCGGGTGGGGCGCGCTCGTGCGGATGCGTTCGGATACGACGAGCCCCGGGGCGTTTGCGTCGACGACGAAGGCAGAAAGGCCCTTCGCGCCCGGCGCTTCGCCGGTACGGGCGAAGACGACGTAGTGGCCGGCGATACCGCCGTTGGATATCCAGGTCTTGCGGCCTTCGAGCACGTAGCCGTCGCCGTCGGCACGGGCGGTCGTGCGCATAGCGGCCACGTCCGAACCGCCTTCGGGTTCCGACAGCGCAAACGCCGCTAGATGCAGCCCGGTGCGCGTGGCCGGCAGGTACTTCGACTTCTGCGCCGGCGAGCCGAACAGCGAGATCGATCCTGTGCCGAGCCCCTGCATTGCGAACGCGAAGTCGGCGAGGCCGGAGCGGTAGGCGAGCGTCTCGCGGATTAGGCACAGGGAGCGGACGTCGAGCTTCTCGTAGGCGCCGCCGTGCGACTTCGGCACCGCATAGTCCAGAATTCCCGCCTCGCCGAGCAGGCGCGCGAACCGGCGTGTCGCCGCGTCGGGATCGGCATCGTCGTGCGCGATGGGTTCGACCGTCGCCGCCGCCCACGCCGAAAGCCGACCGGCGAGCGCCCTGTGCGCGTCGTCGAAGAAAGGCCAGCCGAGGAAGGTGCGGTCGGGCATCAGTTCCCCTCGAAGACCGGTTTCTGCTTGGCGACGAAGGCGCGGTAGGCGCGCGCGAAATCTTCGGTCTGCATGCAGATCGCCTGCGCCTGCGCTTCCGCTTCGATCGCCTGCTCGACGCCCATGTTCCACTGATGGTCGAGCGCCTTCTTCGTCATGGCGTGCGCGAACGTGGGGCCGGCCGAAAGATCGGCGGCGAGCGCATGGGCGCTCTTGTCGAGCGCGTCGGGATCCGCAAGGCGGTTGAAAAAGCCCCAGCGCTCGCCTTCTTCGCCGCCGATCGAGCGGCCGGTGAAGAGGAGTTCGGCCGCGCGCCCCTGGCCCACGATGCGCGGCAGAAGGCTGCAAGCCCCCATGTCGCAACCCGCCAGCCCGACGCGCACGAACAGGAAGGCGACCTTCGCACGCGGCGTACCGATGCGCATGTCGGCCGCCATCGCGATGGCCGCACCCGCACCGGCGCAAACGCCGTCGATCGCGGCGATCACCGTTTGCGGTGCCGCGCGGATCGCCTTGACGAGATCGCCCGTCATGCGCGTGAAGCGGAGCAGGTCGGGCATTTCCATGCCGACCAGCGGGCCGATGATCTCGTGGACGTCGCCGCCCGAGCAGAAGTTTCCGCCCGCACCGCGCAAGACGACGCTGCGAATGTCATCGACATAGACGAGATCGCGGAAGAGGTCGCGCAGTTCGGCGTAGCTTTCGAACGTCAGCGGGTTCTTGCGTTCCGGCCGGTCGAGCGTGACGGTGGCGACCTTGCCGTCGATCGACCAGGTGAAATGCTTGGGCCGGAAACGGCCGGAATCGTAGCGCGTGAGGGTCATGACTTGGCTCCGGCGGCCGAGATCTTGAGTTTCGCGAGAAGCGCCAGAAGGCGGCGCATGTCGGCGGGTTCCAGCGCCGCGAACGCTTCGTCGATCCAGCGCTCGTGCGTGGGCAGGATTTCCTCGAAA
>JAYRKO010000133.1:0-6613 GCA_041905745.1 Tagaea sp.
GCTGACGGGGCTGCCCTGCCTGCCGCCGCGCTGGAGCTTCGGCTTCGCCTTCACGACGATGCATCACGCCGACCACCCGAACGCGCAGGCGGTCATCTCGGGCTTCGCCGACCGCTGCCGGGCCGAACGCATCCCGATCAGCGCGATCCATTTCGGCTCCGGCTATTCGAGCCGCGGCAAGCGGCGCTACGTCTATACGTGGAACCGCGACAAGTTCCCCGATCCGCAGGCGCTGTTCGCCAAGCTGCGCGGCATGGAACTGAAGACGGTCGCCAACCTCAAGCCCGTGCTGATCGACGACCATCCCGCCTATGCCGGCATCGCCGCGCAGAAGGGCTTCCTCGAGCGGCGCGACGGCGGCCCGGTCGTCGAGCAGTTCTGGGACGGGCACGGCAGCTTCCTCGATTTCACCAACGCCGGCACCGTGGCGTGGTGGCAGGAAGGCCTGTCGCGCCAGATCCTCGAAGTCGGCTTCGACGGCGGCTGGAACGACAACAACGAATACGAAGCGTGGCGCGACGGTTCGCTCTCGCACGGCTACGGGCGCGCGATCCCGGTCCACGCCTCGCGCCCGCTGCATGCGCTGCTGATGACGCGCGCGACCTACGAGGAAACCAAGCGCCGCAATCCCGACATGCGCCCCTTCACGATCACGCGCGCCGGCCCGCCCGGCATCCAGCGCTACGCCGAGACGTGGTCGGGCGACAACTACACGTCCTGGCACACGCTCAAATGGAACGTGCGCAACGGCCTGTCGATGGCGCTGTCCGGCATGGCGAAGGTCGGCCACGACATCGGCGGCTTCGCGGGGCCCCAGCCCGACCCCGAACTGCTTTGCCGCTGGGTCGAGATGATGGCGCTGCATCCGCGCGCGGTGATGAATTCGTGGAAGCCGCCGGTGGGTGCGGCGACCGAGCCTTGGACGCATCCGGCCGTGCTCGATCAGGTCCGCGCGGCGCTGGAACTGCGCTATCGCCTGCTGCCCACGATGTACACGCAAGCGTGGCTTGCGCACACGAAGGGCACGCCGCCGATCGCACCGCTGTTCTACCACTACGACGGCGATCCGAATTGCTTTGCCGAGCACGACGCGTTCCTCATCGGCCCCGACCTGCTGGCGGCACCGGTCGTCGAGCCCGGCGCGCGCCGGCGGAAGGTCTATCTGCCGGCGGGTCCGGAAGGCTGGATCGATTTTCACACCGGCGTCGCGCACGCCGCCGGCACGACGGTCGAGGTCGACGCGCCGCTCGGCCGCCCGCCGCTGTTCGTGCGGGTGGGGGCAGCACTCGTGCTCACGGGCACCGAGATTCCGGCGGTGCGTCCGCACGATGCGCCGGCGCGCACGCTGTTCCTCGCGCCCGGTTCGGGCAAGGGCGGCGGCGCCAGTCCGCATTTCGAGGACGACGGCGAAAGCTGGAGCCTCGTATCCGGCGATCATTTCGCCGGGAACATCCGGCTCGACTGGTCGGCGTCGGAAATCGGCGTCGCGGTCGAGCGGACCGGGGGCCGGCGGAGCATCAAGGTTGCCGAATTCATTCTCGAATGCCCCAATCGCGGTAACCGGACACCAGTTTTTCGATAAGTTATGCAAATAGCTCGGATTTTTCGCGCCTGTCACAAGACAATGTTTGGCAGGCGACCGGCTCGCAATTAGAATTTCCACTGTAAATTTTACTCAACCGACCGCCCCCGGAGCGGTCGGGCGGAACAGGTCGCTGGAGCATTACGGAACCGATGTCTGAGGCGTCGCGAGCGAAGAATCGCCGTGCGCAGGCCCGACGAAGCGCCCGCTGGGGAAGGACCCGGCTGCGGCGACTCGGAATCGGGTGGCCGTTGGCATTGGCATTGGGTGGCGTCGCGGCCCCCGCACTCGGACAAAGCCTGCCGCAGGGTGGCACGGTCGTCGGCGGGTCGGGCTCGATCCAGCAGATCAATCCGAGCCTCCTGCAGATCCAGCAGAACACGCAGTCGCTGTCGATCGACTGGCAGAGCTTCAGCATCGGCGCCGGCAACATCGTGCGCTTCGTGCAGCCGAGTGCCGACTCGATCGCGCTCAACCGGGTGCTCGGCCCCGATCCGTCGCTGATCTTCGGCCAGATCCAGGCCAACGGCCGCGTCGTCATCCTGAACCCGAACGGCATCTATTTCGGCCCGTCGAGCCGGGTGGACGTCTCGGGCCTCGTCGCGACGACGGCCAACGTCCGCAACGAAGACTTCATGGCCGGCAGCCTGAAGTTCGACCTGGCTTCGGCCAATGCCGACGCGCGCGTGGTCAACGAAGGCGTGATCTCGGTCGCGCAGGGCGGCTTCGCGGTGCTGGCCGCCGCCTCGGTGCAGAACACCGGCCGTATCGTCGCCAACGGCGGCACGGTCGTTCTCGCGGGCACGAAGACGTTCACGGTCGATTTCCACGGCGACGGCCTGCTCAGCTTCGCGGCGACGGGGCTGGTCGAGCAGGCGCCGTCGGGCGCGTCGGCGCTCGTCGAGAATTCCGGCGTCATCGAGGCGGCCGGCGGTCGCGTGCTGATGACCGCGCGCGCGGCGCGCGGCGTTCTCGACAACGTCATCAACACCACCGGCATCGTCGTGGCGACGAGCGCGGCGATGGTGAACGGCGAAATCGTCATCGACGGCGGCGACAACGGCATCGTCAACGTGAACGGACTCGTCGACGCCTCGGGTCGCGGTACGGGCCAGACCGGCGGCACGGTCAAGGTGCTTGGCGAAAAGGTCGGTCTGTTCGAGAACGCGCGCATCGACGTGGCGGGCGATGCCGGCGGCGGCACGGCGTTGGTCGGCGGCAACTACCAGGGCCAGGGTGCCGAGCCCAACGCCAAGATGGTCTACATGGACGCGCGCGCGGTCATTGATGCGAGCGCCGCGACAACAGGCGACGGCGGCAAGGTCATCCTGTGGGCCGACCAGACGACGCGATTCGACGGGCAGATCTCCGCGCGCGGCGGGGCGCTCGGCGGCAACGGCGGCTTCGTCGAAACATCGGGCAAGATGGTCTTGCGCGTGGGCGAAAATGCCGCGGTCGATGTCGGTGCGGCGGGCGGCACCGCGGGTACGTGGCTGCTCGATCCCAACAACATCACGATCCTTGCGGGCGGCGGCGCCAGCACGAACATCAGTGGCAATCCGAACTTTATATCGACCGACGACAGCGCGCAGATCTATGCGAGCACGATCAACTCCGCCCTTTCTTCGGGCAACGTCACCGTCACGACGCAGTCGTCCGGCGCGAACACGGAATTCGGCGACATCGACGTCCAGGGCTCGATCACGAATTCGAGCGCGACGCATACGCTGACGCTGACGGCGGCACGCAACATCAGCATCACCGGAAGCGGCTCGATCGCGGGCGGTAGCTACGCGCTCAACGTCGTCCTCGACGCTTCGTCGGGCGCAATTTCGGTCGGCGGCGGCGGCATCGACACCTACGGCGGCACGCTGACGCTCAACGCCGGTGCCGGCATCACGCAGACCGCGGCGATCCAGAGCACGGCCGGCGGTTTCCCGCTGGTGCTCAATCTCAGCGGCGCGTCGGCCGCGACGCTGACCAACGCGTCGAACAATTTCGGCAACGTCACGATCACGAAGATCGGGTCCGGCGCCCTGTCCCTCCAGACGTCGATCACGCCCAACCTCCAGGCGTCGACGATTTCCGGCGGCGCCTTTTCCATCGTGTCGCCCACGGCGGGCTTCACCCAGTCGGGTGCCCTCACCGTCAGCAGCACGGCCGGCGTCACCATCGACGGCGGCACGGGCAACGTCACGCTGTCGAACGCCAACAGTTTCGCCGGCGATCTCACCGTCACGGGCAGTGCGATCACCGTTTCCGCCGCGCAGACATTCACCAACGCCACGGCCAAGACGGCGACGTTCACGGCGACCGGCGCGTTCAGTACGTCGGCGGCGCTGACCGCATCGGGCGGCGGCACCCTCGACATCGACGTGACCGCCGGCACCCAGCTTGTGATCGGCGGCAACGTCACCTCGAACGGCGGCGACATCACGCTGTGGGGCAATGCGCCCGGCGGCGACCCGAACGCCGGCACGTTCACGGCGAACACCAAGGGCGTCTGGATCACGGCCGCGAACGTCAATGCCGGCGGCGGCGATATCGACATCGCCGGCCGCGGCGGCAACAACGACTATAACTACGGCGTCTACGTGACGAACTCGTCTATGGTCCAGACGACGGGTATCGGCGCCATTTCGATTGTCGGCAAAGGCGGTACGGGCGGCACGACCGACCTCGCCGGTGTCGTGATCGATTCCGGTTCGACGATCCAGACCCAGAACGGCAATCTTTCGATCGCGGGTACGGGCGCCGGGGGCACGAGCGGCAACAACTACGGCATCTATGTCGCGGGCACGGCCGGCGACACGACGATCGAGACGACCGGCAACGGTGCGATCCTCCTTACAGGCACCGGCGGCAGCTACGCGAACAGCGATTCGGTCTTCGTGTCCGACGCGACGCTGGAGACCGCCGGCACCGGCGGGATGTCGCTGGTCGGCAACCTGCCGGGCGGATCGAGCAACGGCGTCAACATCGTCGCCGGCGCAACGCTGACCGCGTCGGGCGCCGGCAGCATCTCGGTGACGTCGGCGCGCAACGTCGCGATCGACGGCGACGTGGCGACGGGCAGCGGCGACATCTTCATCACCGGCAACGTCACGTCCTGGGCCGGCCCCTACAGCAGCACCACGCCGGTGTTCAGTTCGGTGAGCGGCGACTTCAAGGGCGTGTCGCTCGCCGCCGCGACGACGGTGACGACGACGGGCGGCAGCATCGCCATCGCCGGCAAGGGCGGCGACACGGGCTACAACCAGTTCGGCGTCGACATGAACGCCAATACCGTGGTGTCGACGACCGGAAGCGGCGGCATCGTGATGATCGGTGCTGGCGGCGCCTCGACCTCCGACAATTTCGGCTCCGGCGGCTCGCATACGGGCCTCTATTTCAACGGCGCCACGACCGGAACGGAAGCTGACATCAGCACGGTGAACGGCAACATCCGCCTTGTGGGTACCGGCGGCGGCGTCGGCACGACCGACAACAACGGCGGCGTGGCGTTCCAGTGGGCGAAGGCGCGTTCGACCGGCACGGGCTCGATCGACATTTCCGGCACGTCGGGTGCGGGCGCCAGTCGCGGCGTCTTCATCGGGCAGACGGGATCCGAAGTCTCGACCGTTTCGGGCGACATCACGCTGACCGGCACGGGCGGCGGCGTCCAGCAGACGGGCGCCGGCTTCGTGAACTACGGCGTCGAGGTCAACAACGGCATCGTGCAGACGACGGGCACGGGCAACATCACGCTCCACGGCATCGAGGGCGCCACCGGCAGCGGGATCGGGTTCGCGAACACGAGCGTCATCGGCAACGTCGCGATGCTCGGCGACGTGAACATCCGGGCCGACTCGATTTCCGCGAGCGGCTCGCTGACGATCACGCACGCGGGCGGCTCGGGCAACGTCGCCTTCACCACCGACAGCTTCGTTGCGACTGTCGGCGTCAACGGCGGACCGGGCGCACTGCAGATCACGTCGGGACTGCTCGGCGCGATCTCGAATTTCGATACGGTATCGATCGGCTCGATCGCGCAGACCGGCACGATCGAGTTCGGCACGACCACGCTTGCCCGGGACACGACCGTCATTTCCGGCGCGGGCGGCGCGGTCATCCTGGGGGCGGTGGCGCTCGGCGGATACGATCTCACGGTCAACAACGGCGGCGCGCTCGGTCAGTCGGGCGCGCTGACGGGGTCGGGCGCGCTCCATCTCGCCGGTGCGGGCAGCGTCACGCTCTCCAACGGCGGCAACAGCTTCGCGAGCGTCGATTTCGCCAAGACGGGCTCGGCGAACGTGGCGATCGCCACCACCGCGCTGCTCGACATCGGTGCCAGTACGCTCGGCACCAATTTATTGTCCGTCTCGGCGGGCGGCGGCATCACCCAGTCGGGCGCGCTGTCGACGGGCGGCAATTCGACCTTCATCGCGACCGGCGACATCGTGCTGGGCAACGTCAACAACGTCATGTCCGGCGACGTGCGTTTCTCGACGACGGCCGGCAACGTCACCGTCTTCAACGACGCGCTCACGAATTTCGGCGGCGGCACCTCGGCCATCGACGGCAACTTCCAGATCACGACGACCTCGTCGATGACGCAGTCGAGCGCGATCACGGTCACGGGCAGCGCGACGCTGAACGCGAGCGGCTATTCGATCACGCTCACGAATCCCGGCAACGACGTGACCGGCGGCGTCACGTTCGACAATGCCTACGGCCCCAATCAGGCCGTGGCGTGGCGCGAGATCGGCGCGGTCGCCATCGCCGGCGCCAACGTGGGTTCGCTCGCGATCCAGTCCGGTGGCGCGATCTCGCAGTCCGGGGCGATCATCTCGGGAATTTCCACTTTCGACGCGGGCGTCAACACGATCGTGCTGACGAACGCCTCGAACCAGTTTTCGGGTCCAGTCGGGCTGACGACGACCGGCGCGGCCAATGCGTCGATCGCGAATTCGGTGGCGCTCGATTTCGGCGCGACGTCCGTGGCCGGCGACCTGACCGTGACGAAGACCGGTTCCGGCGGCATCACCCAGT
>JAYRKO010000134.1:0-6601 GCA_041905745.1 Tagaea sp.
TGGCCGATGATGCGCACCGACGACCTGACGGGCGCGATGTGGGTGCCGGGCGACGGAAAGGCCAACCCGGCCGACCTGACGATGGCGCTGGCCAAGGGCGCGCGCCAGATGGGCGTGACGATCGCCGAGGGCGTGGGCGTCACGGCGTTCAAGTACGACGCCAACCGCATCGTCGGGATCGAGACGACGCAGGGTCCGGTCGCGTGCGAATACGTCGTCATCGCCGCCGGCCAGTGGTCGCGCCAGCTCGGCGCGAAGGCCGGCGTCGCCGTGCCGCTGCACTCCGCCGAACATTTCTACATCGTCACGAAGAAGATCGAGGGCATCACGCCCGATACGCCCGTGATGCGCGATCCGGACGGCTACATCTACTACAAGGAAGAAGTCGGCGGCCTCGTGATGGGCGGGTTCGAGCCCGTCGCCAAGCCGTGGGGCATGGACGGCATCCCCGAGGATTTCGCCTTCCAGCTGCTGCCCGAGGACTGGGACCAGTTCCAGATCCTGATGGAAAACGCGCTCCACCGCACGCCGTGCCTGGAAAAGGCCGAAGTGCGCCAGCTGCTGAACGGGCCCGAGAGCTTCACGCCGGACGGAAACTTCATTCTCGGCGAGGCGCCGGGCCTCAAGGGCGTGTTCGTGTGCGCCGGCTTCAATTCGGCGGGCATCGCCAACGGCGGTGGTGCCGGTCGCCTGACGGCGGAATGGATCGTGGGCGGCGAAGCGCCGTGCGACCTGTCCGACGTCGACATCCGCCGCTTCGCCGATTTCCACGCGAACGGCCGCTTTCTGCGCGAACGCACGGTCGAGAGCCTCGGTCTCCACTACATCATGCGCTGGCCGCGCATGGAGATGGAAAGCGCGCGCGGCCTGCGCCGCTCGGCCATCTACGACCGGCTCGCCGCGAAAGGCGCGCGCTTCGGCTCCAAGATGGGGTGGGAGCGCGTCAACTGGTTCGCGCCGCCCGCCGAGAAGTTCCCCTACGGCTGGAAACCCGCCTGGCTCGACCGCGTGCGCGCCGAGCAGACGGCCGCGCGCCAGGGCGTGGCGATCATCGACCAGTCGAGCTTCGCCAAGATCCGCGTGCAGGGGCGCGACGCGTGCGCGTTCCTGCAGCGCGTTTGCGCGAACGACGTCGACGTGCCGGTCGGCAACACGGTCTATACCGGCATCCTCAACGCGCGCGGCGGCTTCGAGGCCGACGTGACGCTGATCCGCTCGGCGCCGGATTCCTACCTGCTCATCACCGGCAGCGCGCAGCTCGTGCGCGACATGGACTGGCTCACGCGCCGGCTCGACGGGGCGGCCGTGACGCTCAGCGACGCAAGCGCGCTCACGACGACACTGTCGCTGCTGGGGCCGCAGTCGAAGGCGCTGCTGTCGAAGGTCTGCCCGAACGTGCCCGACCTCAAGCTCGGCGAAAGCGTGGAGGCCGACGTGGGTCTCGCGCGCGTGCGCCTGCTGCCGATGGGCTACGCGGGCGGCGCCGGCTACGAGATGCACATCGCGACCGACTGCATGGCCGGCGTCTACGACGCGCTGGTCGACGCGGCGCGCGGCGCGTTCGACCTGACCGACATCGGCTATTACGCGCTCGACGCGCTGCGCGTGGAAGCGGGCCGGCGCGCCTACGGGCCCGAGCTGGGTTCCGACGAAACGCCGCTCGAAGCGGGGCTGATGCACGCGGTGGCGCTGGCCAAGCCCGACTTCATCGGCAAGAAAGCGATCCTCGCCAAGCGCGAAGCTGGCATCGCCAAGCGGCTGGTGATGCTGGCGCCGGAAAGTCCGGACGTGTGGCTTTGGGGCGGGGAAGGGATCCTTGCCGACGGGCGGCCCGCGGGCGAGATCGCGTCGTGCGGCTGGAGCACGACGCTGGGCCGCGTCGTGGCGATGGGCTACGTGCGCGCGCCCAAGCCCTTCACGCGCGACGAGATGCTCGGCTGGAAATTCTCGATCGACATCGCCGGCGACGTCGTGCCCGCGAAGGCACTGGCCAAGGCCGCCTATCCGCCCGCGAAGGGCTAGCCGTTCGACGGGAACAGGCCCAGCAGCCGGCTCGGCTGCTGGTTGGCGATCGAAAGCGACTGGATGGCGAGCTGCTGGCGCACCTGCAGCGCCTGCACGGCCGCCGACGCCTTGCCGATGTCGGCGTCGACGAGCGCGCCGATGCCCGTCGTGATCGCGTCGGTGATCGAATTGGTGAAGTTCGACTGCAGCGTGAGCGAGCGCGATTCCGACGCGTTCGAGCCGAGCGACGTCGCCACCGCGTTCGAGAAGGTCGTGAGCGACGTCAGCGCCAGCGTGGCTTCGGAGGCGGACGCGACAGACGAGCCGTTGAAGGTCGAGAAAGCGGCGCTGACCGACGACTGGCTGCTGAGCGACAGCGTCGTTGCGGACACGTCGGCGAGGAACGATTTCGACGCGGAGCCCGCCGACAGCAGATTCGTGCCGTTGTAGCTCGCCTGACTGATGAAGTTGGAGACCTGGCTCGTGAGCGAGTTGTAGTCGTTGGTGTAGATCGTCCGCTGGCTCGCCGAAATGCCGCCGTCTGCGAGCTGCGTGATCTTCGCCTGCAGGTTCCCGACGAGATCCGTGATCCCGGTCAGCGCCGACTGCGTGACCGACCCGAGGCCCACGCCGTTGGCGAGCGAACCCTGGACGGCCGAATAGGCCTGAAGATCGCCGCGCAACCCCTGCGCGACCGAGAACGTCGACGCATCATCCGAGGCGTCGGCGACGCGATAGCCGGTTTGAAGTTGTTTTTGCGCGACCGAAAGGTCGCTGTTGATCTTGCGAAGCGAAGCGAGGGCGGCGAGCGCGCTCGTATTCGTGTTCACTGAATTCTGCAGTGACGCGACCACGGCAAATCTCCATCCGGGCCATTCTCGCCCGAAACAAAGTTTGCTTGGGTTGCGGGGGCGGTTCTCACCCGACGGCCGTTCTGGCCGCCACAGCTCAAGACGTTACATTCCCGAATAGTTTACCGACCGTAAACGGTGGTTACAAGGCCCTTGAAAATCAAACGGATATGGGCCGCCAATCATTCGCCAGATCAAGCTTGGCGCCGGTTTTGTTTTGCAATTCCGCGAAGTTGACCCCGGGGGCCAGCTCCCGGGCGACGAGCCCGGCCGGCGTCACGTCGATGACGGCTAGATTTGTATAGATGCGCTTGACCACCTTTTTCGCGGTAAGCGGGTAGGTGCACTTCTCGACGATCTTGGGGCTGCCGTCCTTCGTGTTGTGCTCCATCAGCACGTAGACGCCCTGCGCACCCGCCGCGAGATCCATCGCACCGCCCACGGCCGGCGGCATCTTCTCGTCGCCCGTCGACCAGTTGGCGAGATCGCCTTCGACCGAAACCTGCATGGCACCGAGCAACGCCAGGTCGATATGGCCGCCGCGGATCATCAGGAACGAGTCCGTGTGGTGGAAGATCGACGCGCCCGGCATCAGCGTGATGAGCGCCTTGGACGCGTTGATGAGATCGGGGTCGCCCTTGCCGGCTTCGGGCGCCGGACCGACGCCGAGCACGCCGTTTTCCGAGTGGTAGACGATCTCGCGCCCGGCGGGCACGAAATTGGCCACGAGCCCCGGCACGCCGATGCCGAGATTGACGACCGCGCCGTCCCACAGGTCGGCGGCGGCGCGCTTGGCGATCTCGTCGCGGGAAAGTCCGTTCATGGCGTGCCCGCCTGCTTCGGGTTGGGGACGTGGACGACGCGGTCGACGAAGATGCCCGGCGTGACCACCAGTTCCGGATCGATCGCGCCGAGTTCGACGACCGCACTTGCCTGCACGACCGCGAGGTCGGCCGCCGCGGCCATCGTCGGTCCGAAATTGCGCGCAGCGAGGCGGTAGGTGAGGTTGCCCCAGCGATCGGCCTTGTCGGCCTTCACGAGCGCAACGTCGCCCTTCAGCGGCTTTTCCAGCACGTACTCGCGCCCGTCGATAACGCGCGTTTCCTTGCCGGCCGCGAGCTTCGTGCCGGCGGCGGTGGGCGTATAGAAGCCGCCGATGCCGGCGGCCGCCGCGCGCATGCGTTCGCTGAGCGTGCCCTGCGGCACCAGTTCCAGTTCGAGCCGGCCGGTCGAGTACATCTCCTCGAACACGACCGAGCCCGACGTGCGCGGATAGCTGCACACGAGCTTGCGCACGCGGCCCGTGCCCAGCAGCTTGGCGACGTCCGTGCGCCCGGACCCGGCGTTGTTGGAGACGACGGTGAGGTCCTTGGCGCCCTGCTCGATGAGCCCGTCGATGAGTTCGACCGGAATGCCGGAATTGCCGAAGCCCGCGATCAGCACGACCGCGCCGTCCTTGATGCCCGAGAGCGCGTCCGCGACGGATTTGACGATTTTGTCGATCATGGCGCGAAAGACTAGTCGAGTGCCGCGCGCGACGCCACCGTTGCGCGGGGGCGCGCGCTCGGGCCTAATCGCGCGATGTTCGACGGCTTCGAAACCGGAACGCTCGCGCCCGAGGGCGTCGCGATCCATTTCCGCAAGGGCGGCAGCGGTCCGGGTCTCCTTCTGCTCCACGGCTATCCGCAGACGCACGTGCTGTGGCGCAAGATCGCGCCCGCACTCGCGCGCCGCTTCACCGTCGTGTGCCCCGACCTGCGCGGCTACGGCGCGTCGGCCAAGCCGCCGGCAGGGCCGGACTTCATGGCCTATTCCAAGCGCGTCATGGCGAAGGACATGGTCGGGCTCATGCGCGCGCTCGGTCTGGCACGCTTCTCGGTGTGCGGGCACGACCGGGGCGCGCGCGTCGCCTACCGGCTCGCCTTCGACCATCCCGACGCAGTCGCCAAGCTCGTCACGCTCGACATCATCCCCACGCACGCGACGTGGACGCGCATGGACCACAAGCTCGCGCGCGCGATGTACCACTGGCAGTTCCTGGCACAGCCCGACGGCCTGCCGGAGAAGATGATCGGCGCCGATCCGGACTATTACCTCGTCGAAAAACTCCGCCGCTGGAGCCGCGATTTCGCCGCCTTCGAGCCCGCGGCACTCGACGCGTACAAGAAGGCTTTCCGCGACCCCGAGACGATCCGCGCGACCTGCGACGATTATCGCGCGGGCGCATCCGTCGATTTCGACATCGACGCGGCCGATTTCGGCAAGCGGAAGATCGCGGCACCGGTGCTGGCGATGTGGGGGCAGGGCGGGCTTGCGCGCCGTGCCGAGGATCCCGTCACGGTGTGGCGCGAATGGGCGGCCGACGTGCGTGGCCACGCTCTCGACTGCGGCCATTTCCTGCCCGAGGAAGATCCTGCGGGCACGCTGAAGGCGCTCGAAGCGTTCCTATAGCCCGTACCTTTCCGAAACACAGAGGACACCAATGCGCGACCTGACACGCTGCGTCAAACCGCCGGCCATCTCGACCGAAGGCTATGCGAGCCTGACGACCCCGACCCACCGCGCCTCGACGATCACCTATCCCGACGGCAAGGCGTTCGCCCGCCGGCGCGAGCGCGGTGCGGACGGCTACACCTACGGCCTCAGCGGCACGCCGACGACGCGCACGCTCGAAGCCCAGCTTGCCGAGCTGAACGGCGCCGTTCGCACGCTCGTCGTGCCTTCCGGCCTCGCGTCGATCTCGATGGTCATGCTCGCGGTGCTGAAGCCGGGCGACCGCGTGCTGATCCCCGACAACGTCTACGCGCCGGTCGTCGACCTGTGCGCCAACTATCTGGCGCCGCGCGGCATCGACCACGCGTTCTACGACCCCATGGCGGGGGCCGGCGTCGGCGACATGATCGACGCGCGCACGAAGCTCGTATGGATCGAAACGCCGGGCACGGGAACGATGGAGATGCCCGACGTGCCGGCGATCGCGCGGGCGGCGAAGGCGAAAGGTGCGCTCGTGGGCTGCGACAATACGTGGGCCACACCGCTGCTGTTCAAGCCGCTGGCGCACGGCGTCGATTTCTCGTCCGAAGCGCTGACCAAATACGTCGGCGGCCATTCCGATCTGCTGCTCGGTTCGATCGCCGTCGCCGACCTCAAGCTGCGCGACCTGCTCAAGGACGCGATCCGGCCGCTCGGGCTCGGCGTGTCGCCCGACGAATGCGCGCTGGCGCTGCGCGGCATTCAGACGATGGGCGTACGGCTGGCGCATGTCGGTCGCGTCGCGGAAGCGTTCGCGCGCCGGCTTGCAACGCAGGCCCCGGTCGCGCGCGTCCTCCACCCGGCGCTGGAATCCTGCCCGGGCCACGCGGTCTGGAAGCGCGACTTCAAGGGCGCTTCGGGCCTGTTCAGCATCGTGCTGAAGCCGGGCTTCGAGGCCCGGCTCGACGAAGCGCTGGCGGCACTCAAGCTCTTCTCGATCGGC
Organism: Tagaea sp.; assembly: GCA_041905745.1. GTDB lineage: Bacteria > Pseudomonadota > Alphaproteobacteria > CACIAM-22H2 > CACIAM-22H2 > Tagaea. Next base: position 6,331 of record JAYRKO010000134.1, read on the forward strand.
GCTTCGTGGGGCGGCACGCACAGCCTGCTCATCCCGATGGCCGTCGAGCGGCGGCTCTCCGATGCGTTCGCCCCCGGAAAGGGCGCGGTGCTGCGCTTCAATATCGGACTGGAGGACGAGGAAGACCTCTGGGCCGAGATCGCAGCCCTGATGCGCACGCTTGCCGGCTAGCCCACGCGCGCGAGCTTGAACGCCGCGTCGCGCTCGAACAGGTAGAGGAGCGTGCGCAGCGCCTGGCCGCGCGCGCTTTCCATCTTCGGATCGCGTTCGA
>JAYRKO010000135.1:0-6585 GCA_041905745.1 Tagaea sp.
TGCCAAGGGCGAGCCGAAGCCGCAGATGGTCGGCAAGTACGGCTACGATTCCGGCAACATGACGTGGACGTTCGAACTCCGCCCCGGCCTCAAGTGGCACGACGGGACCGACGTGACGACCGCCGACGTCATCCCGTCGATCAAGCGCTGGGCCGCGCGCGACGGCGGCGGCCAGCACATGATGGAACGCGTCAAGGACATCGCCGCGAAGGACGAGAAGACCTTCACGATCCAGCTCAAGGAAAAGTACGGCCTCGTCCTCGACGTGCTCGCGAAGACGACGACGCCCATCGGCTTCATGATGCGTAAGAAGGAAGCCGAAACCGACCCGATGCAGAAGATCGAGAATGTGGTCGGATCCGGTCCATTCACGCTCAACCTAGCTGAAACTCGCCCCGGCACGCAGTACGTCTACGACCGCAACCCCAACTACGTCCCGCGCAGCGAAGGGCCCAGCGGGATTTCCGGCGGCAAGGTCGTCAAGGTCGACCGCGTCGTCTACGTCAACATGCCCGACGGCCAGACGGCCGTCGCGGCGCTGCAGGCCGGTGAGATCGATTTCTACGAGATCCCGCAGCCCGACTTCATGCCGCAGCTCGAGTCCGACAAGAACATCAAGATCGAGATCCTGAACGATCTTGGACAGGTAGGCCTCATCCGCCCGAACTTCCTGCACCCGCCGTTCAACAACGAGAAGGTCCGCCAGGCGATCCTTTACTGCGTCAAACAATCGGACCACATGCGCGCGACGTTCGGTACGTCGAAATACGCCAAGGACACGCCGTCCTTCTTCGCCATGGGCACGCCCATGGAGAACGACGCGAACACCGGCTGGTACAAGGGCGGGCAGAACTTCGCCAAGTCCAAGCAACTGCTCGCCGAGGGCGGCTACAAGGGCGAGGAAATCCTCCTCATGCAGGCGACGAACATCCCCTACATGAGCAACTCTGCGCAGCTGCTGGCCCAGGAGCTGCGTCAGGGCGGCTTTAACGTGCGCGTCGAGGCGATGGACTGGTCGAATGTCGTCCAGCGCCGCTCGAACAAGGCACCGCCGTCGCAGGGTGGCTGGAACATCTTCATCACGTCGGCCGGCGGTTCGGCCGTCGGCCACCCGATCCTGCTCGCCGCGCACGCGGCGACGGGCGACAAGGCGTGGTTCGGCTGGCCGCAGGACGCCAAGCACGAGGAGCTTCGCGCGAAGTGGGCGGTCGGCGAAACGCTCGAGGAGCGCAAGAAGATCGCGCGCGACATCCAGGAGAACGCCTGGAATTTCGTGCCGACCGTCTATTACGGCCAGTGGATCCAGCCTGCGGCAATGCGCACGAATATCAAGGGCCTGCTGCGGGTCGCATAAATAATCCGGTGGTGTAACTTCGAAAAGGTCTGATCGGCATCCTTTTCGCAAGCGTAAGAAGACGCAGCCGGCGCGCCCGCAATTCGCGGGCGCGCCGGAGTTTCACGGGAAGCTGAATGCTCGCTTACATCGTCCGCCGCCTTTTCCTGACTCTTCCGGTCATGGCGTTGGTGGCGATTGTCGTATTCCTGTTGCTGCATCTGTCGCCGGGTGATCCGGCGGCCGTCATGGCCGGCGACAACGCGACGCCCGAAACGATCGCGCAGATCCGCGCCAAGCTCGGCCTCGACGAACCGATCTGGAAACAGTTCGCCGTGTGGCTGTTCGCGCTGGTGCAGGGTGACCTTGGCCAATCGCTGTTCTGGGGCGACCCGGTCACGACGCTCATCGGACAGCGCGCCGAACCGACCGTCTCTCTGGCGCTCACGACCATTTCCTTCGCTGTCGTCGTCGCCATCACGCTGGGCGTGACGGCTGCAGCAAATCCCGGCACGTGGATCGACCGCAGCGTCATGGGCTTCGCGGTTGCCGGTTTTTCGCTTCCCGTCTTCGTCGTGGGCTACATCCTTATCTTCATCTTCGCCATCGACCTGAAATGGCTGCCCGTGCAGGGCTATACGCGCCTTTCCGAAGGCGTGGGGCCGTGGCTGCGAAACCTCATTCTGCCGTCCCTCGCCCTCGGAATGGCCTATGTGGCGCTGATCGCGCGCATCACGCGTACGACCATGCTCGAAGTGCTTTCCGAAGACTATATCCGTACCGGCAAAGCCAAGGGCGTCGCGAACAGGCCGCTGCTGCTGCGCCACGCCCTGAAGAACGCGGCCGTACCCATCGTGACGGTCGTCGGGATCGGCATCGCGCTGCTCATCGGCGGCGTCGTCATCACCGAGACGGTCTTCAACATTCCCGGCATCGGCCGTCTCGTCGTCGATGCGATCTCGCGGCGCGATTACCCGATCGTGCAGGGCGTCATCATGCTGTTCTCCGGTCTATACGTGCTGGTCAATCTCCTTGTCGACCTCTCCTACACCTTCTTCGATCCGCGGATCCGGTACTGACATGGATACCGCCCGGCTCGTCGATTTCGTCAAACGCAACCCGACCATCGTGATCGGCGCGGCGATTCTCGTGTTCATGACGGTCGTCGCCCTCGCGGCCCCGCTGATCGCGGGCGATCCGCGCCTGATGAACCCGGTCAACCGACTGCAACCGCCGTCCGCGCAATTCTGGTTCGGCACCGACGGGTTGGGGCGCGACATCTTTTCGCGCTGCGTCTACGGCGCGCGCATTTCGCTGATCGTCGGCATGACGGTGGCGATCGCATCCGTCGTCGTGGGGCTCGCGATCGGCCTCGCGGCCGGCTACATCCGGTTCCTCGACAACGCCGTGATGCGCGTGATGGACGGGCTGATGGCGATCCCGGCGATCCTGCTCGCCATCGCGATGGTTTCGCTCAACCGCGCGACGGTGGGCATCGTCATCGTCGCGATCGTGATCCCGGAAATCCCGCGCGTCGTGCGCCTCGTGCGTTCGGTCGTGCTGACGACGCGCGAGCAGCCCTATATCGAAGCGGCGATCAGCGGCGGCAGCCGCACCCTCAAGATCGTGCTGCGCCACATCCTGCCGAGCACGATCCCGCCGCTCATCGTCCAGGCGACGTACGTGACGGCATCCGCGATCCTGATCGAAGCCGGCCTTTCTTTCCTCGGCGCCGGCGTGCCGCCGGAAACGCCCACATGGGGCAACATGATCGCGTCGAGCCGCCTGCTGCTGGCGCGCGCACCGTGGACGATCTTCTTCCCCGGCCTCTGCCTCGCGCTCGTCGTCCTCGCGGTCAACCTGCTGGGCGACGGCCTGCGCGACCGCCTCGATCCCCGGCTCTCGCGGCGGATGTGACGATGAGCCAGCCCCCCGTCCTCGCCCTCGAGAATCTGGAAACGCATTTCTTCACGCGTGACGGCGTGACGCGCGCGGTGGGCGGCGTCTCGTTCGACGTCCGCCCCGGCGAGACGCTGGGCGTCGTGGGCGAGTCCGGCTGCGGCAAGAGCGTCACGGCGCTTTCGATACTTGGGCTGCTGCCGCCCAAGATCGGCCGCATCGTCGGCGGCTCCATCCGCTTCGAGGGACGCGAACTCGTCGGGCTCGACGAGGCGGAGATGCGCAAGATCCGCGGCAACCGGATCGCGATGATCTTCCAGGAGCCGATGACGAGCCTCAATCCGGTCTTCACGATTGGCGAACAGATCGCCGAGGCCGCGATGATTCACCAGAACATGGACCGCACCGCCGCCTACGCGCGCGCGGCCGAGATGCTGCGCTTCGTGCGCATTCCCGATCCCGAGCGCCGGCTCAACGACTATCCCCACCAGTTTTCGGGCGGCATGCGCCAGCGCGCGATGATCGCCATGGCGCTCGCCTGCAATCCGAAACTCCTCATCGCCGACGAACCAACGACCGCGCTCGACGTGACGATCCAGGCCCAGATCCTGCGCCTGATGCTGGATCTCAAGGAAACGATCGGTGCCGCCGTCATGCTGATCACCCACGATCTCGGGGTCGTCGCCGAGACGTGCCGGCGCGTGGTCGTGATGTACGCCGGACGCAAGGTGGAAGAGGCCGACGTCCTCGACCTGTTCGACCGGCCGGCCCATCCCTATACGCGCGGCCTGATGGCTTCGATCCCGCGCCGCAATTCGGGCGTCAACCGCAAGCGGCGGCTGTCGGAGATCCCGGGGATCGTACCGAACCTGCGCGACCCCATTGCCGGATGCGCTTTCGCGCCGCGCTGCGCCTTCGCGACCGACAGATGCCGCAGCGAACCGCCGACATTCCGCGCGCTCGAAGGGACGCACGGCGTAGCGTGCTGGGAAGCCGAGAAGGTTCTGCAATCATGAGCGAGCGCCGCACCGTTCTCGAGGTCAAGGATCTCGCCAAGCATTTCGACGTGACGCGCGGACTGCTGCGCAAGGTCGTCGCCAAGGTCCGGGCGGTCGACGGCGTGTCGTTCGACATCGCCGCCGGCGAGACGCTGTGCCTCGTGGGCGAGTCCGGCTGCGGCAAGTCGACGGTCGCCAAGCTCATCCTCCGGCTGATCGAACCCACGTCCGGCAGCGTCGCGATCCGCGGCACCGACGTGACGAAGCTCGACGAAGCCGGCATGCGCGAGCACCGCCGCGGCGTGCAGATGGTCTTTCAGGACCCTTACGCCTCGCTCAATCCGCGCCTGCGCGTGGGCACCATCGTCACCGAACCGCTCGAGAACTACGAAGCGATGTCGGGCTCCGAAAAGGCCGACCGTGCCGCCAAGCTGCTCACCCGCGTGGGTTTGCGTGCCGACGCGATGAACCGCTTTCCGTTCGAATTCTCCGGCGGCCAGCGCCAGCGGCTTGGCATCGCGCGCGCGCTTGCGCTCAATCCGGCGCTCATCGTCGCGGACGAGCCGGTTTCGGCGCTCGACGTCTCCGTGCAGGCGCAGGTCCTTAACCTGCTGATGGACCTGCAGGAGGAGTACGGGCTCGCCTACCTCTTCGTGTCGCACGATCTGGGCGTGGTCGAGCATATCGGCCACCGGATCGCGGTCATGTATCTGGGCAGGATCGTGGAGCTCGCCAGCCGCGAGGACCTGTTCTCGAGCCCGCAGCATCCCTATTCCGAAGCCCTGATCGCGGCGGCCCCCATCCCCGACCCGCGCGCGCGGCGCGAGCGCAAGACGATCGAGGGCGAAGTCCCCAGCCCCATGCGCCCGCCGCCGGGCTGCCACTTCCATACGCGCTGCCCCTACGCGGTCGAGCGCTGCCGGCAGGAATCTCCGGCGCTGCGCGAGATCGCGCCCGGACGAAAAGTCGCGTGCCACCTGCGAGGGCCGCAGTGAACGACATCTATGCGCAACTCGGCGTACGGCGCCGCATCAACGCGGCCGGCACGCTGACGCGCCTGGGCGGCAGCCTGATGGAAGACGCCGTGCTCGACGCCATGCGCGCGGCTGCCGGCGCCTCGGTCGATATCGGCGAGCTGCAGGCCGCCGCCAGCCGCGCGATCGCGAAGGCGACGGGCGCGGAGGCCGGCATGGTGACGTCGGGTGCTGCGGCCGGTTTGACGCTCGCCGCCGCCGCTTGCATCGCGGGTTTCGATATCGCGCGCATGGGGCGCCTGCCGGACACGCGCGGCATGCCCAACGAGATCCTGATGCCGCGCACGCATCGCAACGCCTACGACCATGCGCTGCGCGCGGCGGGCGCCGTCGTGGTCGATATCGGCCACAACGACCGCGGCACTGGCGCCGGCATTCGCGGATTGGAGCCGTGGGAAGTCGCGGCCGCCGTCACCCCCGCGACAGTCGCTTTCGCATTCGCCGCGCAAGGCGACAATGCGCACGAGATCCCGGCCGTCGCGGAGCTGTGCCGCCGCCACGGCCTCAAGCTCATCGTCGACGCGGCCGCCCAGCTGCCGCCGGCCTCCAACTTGCGCGCTTTCGTGGCCGCGGGCGCCGATCTCGTCGTTTTTTCGGGCGGCAAGGCGATCGGTGGGCCTCAGGCAAGCGGCATCCTTGCCGGCAAGCGGGATCTCGTCGCCTCGGCGCTGCTCCAGCAGCTCGACATGGACGTGTCGCCGGCGCGCTGGGCCGCACCCGATCTGGTCGACCGGGCGCGCGTGCCCGTACCCCCGCATCACGGGATCGGCCGCGCCTTCAAGGTCGGCAAGGAAGAGATCGTGGGCCTGATCGTCGCGCTGGAACGTTTCGTCGAGCGCGACGAGGATGCGTTCGGGAAAGGGCTGACGGATCGGCTCGGCCGGATCGCCAAGGCCCTGCCCGCACAGGCCTGCAGCATCCGGCCCGGTAAGGTTCCGCTGCTCGAAATACGAACCGTCGACGGACCCGCAGCGGCCGCCCGCCTCGCGGCAGGCGACCCGCCGGTCCATGTCGGCGAGGGCCAGCTGGAAGCCGGCCTTCTCGCGGTCAATCTCCTGACGGTGAAGCCGGAGGACGACGCGTCGCTGGCCGCAGCACTGGCCCGCGCGATCGCCTGATCAGTCCCACCACGCGCCGCCGAGCACGATACCGCAGCAGCGCAGATGCTCCTTGCCGGTCATCTTCTCGCCGAGTACGTCCTCGAACTGGAACGAGCCCTTCTCGATCTCGAGGATCGTGGCGTCGCCCAACGTGCCGGGCGTCAGCGTGCCGCGGTCGGTCTTGCGCACGGCCAGTGCCGGGTTGATCGTCGAGGCGCGGA
>JAYRKO010000136.1:0-6561 GCA_041905745.1 Tagaea sp.
AGTCCTTCGCTTCCCGGAAATTCTTGTAGACGGAGGCGAAGCGGATATAGGCGACGTGATCGAGCGTGCGCAGCGCGTCCATCACCATTTCGCCCACGACCGTCGACGGGATTTCGCTCTCGCCGAGGCTTTCCAGACGCCGCTGGATGCCCGACACGATGCGCTCGACGCGATCGTGCTCGACCGGGCGCTTGCGCACGGCATGCATCAGCGAGCGCAGGATCTTCTCGCGGTCGAACGGCTCCTTGGCGCCGTTCTTCTTGACGATCGTCAGCTCGCGCAACTGCACGCGCTCGAACGTCGTGAAACGCGAACCGCAGGACGGGCAGAAGCGGCGACGGCGGATGGCGGACCCGTCTTCGGTCGGACGGGAGTCCTTCACCTGGGTGTCTTCGTGGCCGCAGAACGGACAGCGCATCGTGGGGTCTTTCCCTTCTTCTTATTCGTTCTCAGAGACCGCGATAGATCGGGAAGCGGCGCGTAAGCTCGCCGACCTTCGCGCGCACGGCGGCTTCCGCCGCGTTTTCGCCGCTGTTGGAGTTGGCAAGTCCGTTCAGCGTCTCGGCGATCAGGTCGGCGACGGTGCGGAACTCCGCAGGGCCGAAGCCGCGCGTCGTGCCGGCCGGCGTGCCCAGACGCACACCCGACGTGACCATCGGCTTTTCCGGATCGGACGGGATGCCGTTCTTGTTGCAGGTGAGGCCCGCGCGCTCGAGGCTCTTTTCCGCGACGTTGCCCGTAAGCTTCTTCGGCCGCAGGTCGACGAGCATCAGATGGCTGTCGGTGCCGCCCGAGACGATGGCGAAGCCGTGCTCGACGAGCCGCGCGGCAAGCGCGCGCGCATTCTCGACCACGCGTGCGGCATAGGTCCGGAATTCCGGCTTCAGCGCTTCGCCGAACGCCACGGCCTTGGCCGCGATCACGTGCATCAGCGGACCGCCCTGCAGGCCCGGGAAGACGGAGGAGTTGATCTTCTTGCCCAGATCCTCGTCCATCGAAAGGATCATGCCGCCGCGCGGACCGCGCAGCGTCTTGTGCGTGGTCGTCGTGACGACGTGCGCATGCGGCAGCGGGTTCGGGTAGGCGCCGCCCGCGATCAGGCCCGCATAGTGCGCCATGTCGACCATGAGATACGCGCCGATCTTGTCGGCGACCGCGCGGAAGCGCGCGAAATCGATCTGGCGCGAATAGGCCGACCCGCCCGCGATGATGAGCTTCGGGCGCGCTTCCAGCGCCTTAGCCTCCATCGCGTCGTAGTCGATGAGCTGGTTGTCCACGCGCACGCCGTACGACACCGGCTTGAACCACTTGCCGGACTGGTTGGCCGGCGCGCCGTGCGTCAGGTGGCCGCCCTCGGCCAGCGACATGCCCATGAACGTGTCGCCGGGCTGGAGCAGCGCGAAGAACACCGCCTGGTTCGCCTGCGCGCCCGAATGCGGCTGGACGTTCGCGAAATTGCAGCCGAACAGCTTCTTGGCGCGCGCGATGGCAAGCGCCTCGGCTTCGTCGACGAATTCGCAGCCGCCGTAGTAGCGGCGCCCCGGATAGCCCTCGGCGTACTTGTTGGTCAGCACCGAGCCCTGCGCTTCGAGAACGGCGCGGCTCACGATGTTTTCCGACGCGATCAGCTCGATCTGTTCCTGCTGGCGCCCCAGTTCGCGGTCGATCGCCGCGCGCAGGTCGGGATCGGCGTCCTTCAGGCTCGTGCCGAAGAAGCGCTGGGCGAAATCGGATTCCACGGCTCGGGCAGGTTCGGCTGGCGGCATCGGCAGGAGTTCCTTCGACGTTTCGTTGATCGCGTCAGCCGAGCTTGGCGACGCGGTTGACGTGGCGTCCGCCGCCGAACTTGGTCGACAGGAAGACGTTGAGACAGGCGCGCGCGACTTCCGGCCCGATCACGCGCGCACCGAGCACGAGGACGTTGGCGTCGTTGTGCTCGCGGCAGAGCCGTGCGGTCGTTTCGTCGTGGCAGAGTGCTGCGCGGATGTGGCGATGGCGGTTGGCGGCGATCGAGATGCCGATGCCGGTGCCGCAGATGAGAATGCCGCGCGTCGCGCGACCGTCCTTCAGGGCGGCGGCAAGCCGGTCGGCATAATCGGGATAATCGACGCTGTCGGCCGAATTCGTTCCGAGATCGACGGTGGGGATACCCGCAGCGGTCAAGTCCTTGACCAGCAAGGCTTTGAGTTCGACGCCACCGTGGTCGGCGGCAAGGGCAATGGGCTCTGACATCGTGGCGCGGACGCTACCATATCTCGTCTCGGCGCCACAATTGGCCCCCAAGGCGTTGCGATTTTTGCGTTTTCGGGCTTTTAGGCCGGATCGGCGGCCCGCCGGCGCAATGCGGCCTCCAGCTTGCGCCGCGCATTGTTGCGCAAAAGCGCTTCGCTGCCGCTGGCGGGCCCGACGATGGCGACCTCGATCCCCGTTTCGGCGTCGATCGCCACGACCTTGACGAAGGCGCCGATGCGATGGAATTCGAACAGCATCTCGCGCGGCATGGGTATTGTCGCTGCTCCGAAACGAATCCGGGAGGAAAACGAACCATGCCACGCAAACCGGCGGCCCGGAACGGTGCGGCCAAGCGCTTCGTCGTCACGCATGCGCGCGGTGCCAAATTCGCGACCGACGGGTTGCGTGCCTTCTTCGCCTACCGCGATCTCGGCATGGTCGCGGCATCCAAGGGCCGCGTCGTCGCGCACGTGATCCGGGCCCGCAAGGGCCGCGGGCCGAAGCCCGAATGGCACACGCACAGGCTCGACTTCCAGATGGTCTACGTGCTGCGCGGCTGGGTGAAATTCGAATACGAGGGCGTGGGGCCGGTCACATTGCGCAAGGGGAGTTGCGTCCACCAGCCTCCGGGCATCCGGCATCGCGAAGTCGCGCACAGCGCCGATCTGGAAATGCTGGAGATCGTCAGTCCGGCCCGCTTCGCCACCAAGGCGGCCAAGCCGCCGCGCGGCCTTGTCCGGTAGATATTTTAGGTCTAAAACAATTCGATGATGCCTGCCCCGTTCACCGTCGAGCAGCAGATCCGGTTCAGCCACACCGATCCGGCCGGGATCGTCTATTTTCCGAACTATTTCGACTTCTGCAACGGCGTGATGGAAGACTGGTACACGAAGGCATTGGGCGTCGACTATGCGCGCCTCATCTTCGAGGAACGTCGCGCCACGCCCATCGTCCATGCGGAGTGCGACTTCTTCGCCCCCTCGAAGATGGGCGACCGACTGTCGTTCACGGTGATCCTCGAAAAGGTCGGCCGGTCGTCGATCGACATCCGAATCTACGGACATGCGCACGGGACGCTGCGGCTTGCCGCGAAAATCGTGACCGTGTTCATGAACCTCGAAACGCAGCGCCCCGAAGCAGTGCCCGACGCGATCCGCGCGCGCTTCGACACCTATCGCAACGCCTGCGCGGGCTGGGTAGCGCCCGCCAAACCCGGAGCCGCCGCATGAACCGCGCGCTTCTTCCCGAAGGCTGGGATGCGCCGAAGGGCTACGCCAACGGCGTGGCCGCACGCGGCACCCAGATCCACGTCGCCGGCCAGATCGGCTGGAACCCGGCGACCTCGAAATTCGAGAGCGACGATTTCGTCGTCCAGACGCGCCAGGCGCTGGCCAACATCGTGGCCGTGCTGCGCGCGGGTGGTGCCGGGCCCGAGCATGTCGTGCGGCTGACCTGGTTCGTCGTCGACAAGACCGAATATGCCGGCCGGCTGCGCGAGGTGGGCGAGGCCTACCGCGCGACGATGGGCCGCAACTTCCCGGCGATGACGCTGGTCGAGGTGAAGTCGCTGCTCGAACCGCGCGCGCGCGTCGAAATCGAGGCGACGGCGGTCCTGCCGGATTGACCCCTCGCCTTCGCGCGACGGCCCCCTATAATCCTCCCGACAATTCCAACTCCGACCGGAAGCACGCCATGAGCAATGCCGCGAAGTCCGCCGCCAAGGCCGAATTCAAGTGGGAAGACCCGTTCCTGATGGACGCGGATCTTACCGAAGACGAGCGGATGATCCGCGACGCCGCGCGCGAGTTCTGCGAAGGCAAGCTGATGCCGCGCATCCAGAAGGCGTTCCGCGAGGAGACGACCGACCGCGGCATTTTCCGCGAGATGGGCGAGATGGGCTTCCTCGGCTCGACGATCGAGGGCTACGGCTGCGCGGGCACGTCCTATGTGGCCTACGGCATCGTCGCGCGCGAGGTCGAGCGCATCGACAGCGGATACCGCTCGATGATGAGCGTGCAGTCCTCGCTGGTGATGCATCCGATCCACGCTTACGGCACCGAGGCGCAGCGGCAGAAGTACCTGCCCAAGCTCGCGACCGGCGAATGGGTGGGGTGCTTCGGCCTGACCGAGCCCGACTACGGTTCGGACCCGGGTGGCATGGTCACGCGCGCGAAGAAGACGAAGGACGGCTACGTCCTCAACGGCGCGAAGATGTGGATCTCGAACGCGCCCATCGCGGACGTGTTCGTCGTGTGGGCGAAGGACGATGCCGGCGACATCCGCGGCTTCGTTCTCGAGCGGGGCACCAAGGGCCTGTCGACGCCGAAGATCGAGGGCAAGTTCTCGCTGCGCGCGTCGATTACCGGCGAGATCGTTCTCGACGACGTGCATGTCGGCGAAGACGCGCTGCTGCCCAACGTCAAGGGCCTGAAGGGACCGTTCGGCTGCCTCAACCGCGCGCGCTTCGGCATCGCGTGGGGCGCGCTGGGCGCGGCCGAATATTGCTGGCACGCCGCGCGCCGCTACACGCTGGAACGCAAGATGTTCGGGCGCCCGCTCGCGGCCAACCAGCTCGTCCAGAAGAAGCTCGCCGACATGCAGACGGAAATCTGGATCGGCCTCAACGCGTGCCTGACGGCGGGCCGCCTGATGGATCAGGGCCGCCTAGCGCCCGAGACGATCAGCCTCATCAAGCGCAACAGCTGCGGCAAGGCGCTCGACGTTGCGCGCACCGCGCGCGACATGCACGGCGGCAACGGCATCATGGACGAGTACCACGTGATCCGGCACATGATGAACCTCGAGACCGTGAACACGTACGAGGGCACGCACGACATCCACGCGCTGATTCTCGGCCGCGCGCAGACGGGCATCCAGGCCTTCTCCTGAGCGCGGCGAGATGCTGTCGGCGCTGACGCAGCTTCTCGTCTGCCAGGCGCTGGGCGAAGCGGTCGTGCGGCTCGCGGGCCTGCCCGTTCCGGGGCCCGTGCTGGGCATGCTGCTGCTGTTCGGCTGGCTCGCGTACCGGGGCGAAATGCCCGAGCCGCTCGCGCGCACGACGGCGGGCCTGCTCGAACATCTCTCGCTGCTGTTCGTGCCCGCGGGCACGGGCGTCGTGCTCTATCTCGATCTCATCGCGTCGGAGTGGACGGCGATCGCCGCCGCACTCGTCGTCTCGACCGTCGCGACGATCCTCGTCACGGCCTTCGTCATGGCAAGGCTCGGGCCCCGATGAAGGACGAGCTGTTCCAGCTGTGGGTCTATCTGTCGGCCACGCCGCTCGCCGGCCTGACCGTCACGCTCGTGGCCTACCAGATCGGCACGGCCGTCTACCGGCGCAGCGGCTCGAACCCGATCGCCAATCCGGTGCTGATCGCGGTCGTGCTCCTCTCGGCGCTGCTGTGGTCGACGGGCACGCCCTATCGCGTCTATTTCGAGGGCGCGCAGTTCGTCCATTTCCTGCTGGGTCCGGCGACGGTGGCGCTCGCCGTGCCGCTCTACCGCCACTTCGCGACGATCCGCAAATCGGCGTTCGCGATCGCCGCGTCGATCCTCGCGGGCTCGCTGACCGCCATCGTCACCGCGGTGGGAACCGCGTGGCTGATGGGGGCCTCGACACGCACGCTGCTGAGCCTTGCGCCCAAGTCGGTGACCACGCCCGTCGCGATGGGCATCGCCGAGCTTGTCGGCGGGCTGCCTTCGCTGACGGCGGCACTCGTGATCCTGACGGGCATCCTCGGCGCGATCCTCGCGACGTGGACGCTGGATGCGGCGGGCATCAAGGACTGGCGCGCGCGCGGCCTCGGCGTGGGCACGGCCGCGCACGGCATCGGGACGGCGCGCGCGTTCCAGGTGAACGAACTTGCGGGCGCGTTCTCGAGCCTCGCGATGGGGCTCAACGCGCTGGCGACGGCGATCCTGGTGCCGCTGCTTATTCGGCTGCTGTGGTGACCTGCGGGGCGTAGCCGCCCTGCCCGATCGCGCCGATCCAGAACTGCTCCATGCGGCGCAGCGTCTGTTCGAGATTGGCGAGATCCTGCGGCTTCAGCGTCGTGCGCGTCAGCTCCTCGGCGTGGCGTTCGAACACCTTGTCGAGAAGCCCGTGCAGCTTGAGGCCGGGCGGCGTCAGCTTCACGCGGACCGAACGGCGGTCGTGCGGGCTGCGGGCCTGCGAGATGTACTCGTTGTCGATGAGTTTCTTGAGATTGTACGAGACGTTCGAGCCCAGATAGTAGCCGCGCTGCGTGAGTTCGCCGACGGTCAGCTCGTCCGTGCCGATGTTGTACAGGATTAACGCCTGCACGTTGTTGATGTCGCGGATGCCCATCC
>JAYRKO010000137.1:0-6552 GCA_041905745.1 Tagaea sp.
CTTCACACCACCGTCGCCGACTGATCTTCGCGCCGTCCGGTTCCGCGGGGCCTGCCCGCGACCCAGCACCGAGGAAGAAGAACCATGTCCGCCAGCGCCGAAACCGAAGACCTCCGCCGCCGCATGAACGGCTCGCTCGACGTCCTCAAGAAGGAATTCGCGGGCCTGCGCACGGGCCGCGCGTCCGCCAACATGCTCGACCCGGTCATGGTCGAGGCATACGGCAGCCAGATGCCGCTCTCGCAGTGCGCCACCGTCAGCGCGCCCGAGGCGCGCATGCTGACCGTGCAGGTGTGGGACAAGGGGCTGGTGAAGGCGGTCGAAAAGTCGATCCGCGAAGCCAATCTCGGACTGAACCCGATGGCCGATGGCCAGCTCCTGCGCATCCCGATGCCGCCGATGACCGAGGAGCGCCGCAAGGAGCTGCAGAAGGTCGCCAAGAACTACGCCGAGGCGGCGCGCGTTTCGGTGCGCAACGTCCGCCGCGAAGGCATGGATGCGCTCAAGGAGCTGCTCAAGAAGAGCAAGATCACCGAAGACGACAACCGCAAGCGCCAGACCGACATCCAGAACCTGACCGACGAGTTCATCAAGAAGGTGGACGAAGCGGTCGCGGCCAAGGAAAAGGACATCCTCGCGGTCTGACCGGGACCGGGAGGCAGGAAATCCGCGCCATGTCGCAGCCATCGATACCCCGTCACGTCGCCATCATCATGGACGGCAACGGACGTTGGGCGAAGGCGCGGGGCCTGCCGCGCGTGGCCGGCCACCGTCGCGGCGCCGAAGCGGTGCGCAACGCGGTCGAGAGTGCCGGCGAACTGGGCGTGCGTTACCTCACGCTGTTCGGCTTCTCGTCCGAGAACTGGCGCCGACCGGTCGACGAGGTTTCCGACCTTATGGGCCTGCTGCGCCACTACCTTCGCAGCGAGATCGCCGAGATGCACAAGAAGGGCGTGCGCGTGCGCGTCATCGGCGATCGCGCGCGACTGCCCGGCGACATCGTCAAGCTGATCGACAGCGCGGAGGAGACGACGCGCGCGAACAAGTATCTCGACCTGATCGTGGCGCTTTCCTACGGCGCGCGCGACGAGATCGTTTCGGCGGCGCGCCGGCTGGCGGCGGCCGCCAAGCGCGGCGAAATCGATCCTGCCGCGATCGACGAGGACATGTTCGCCCGCAATCTCCTGACGGCCGACATTCCCGACCCCGACCTGCTCGTTCGCACGAGCGGCGAAAAGCGCATCTCGAATTTCCTGCTGTGGCAGTGCGCCTATACCGAGTTCGTGTTCCTCGACGTGCTGTGGCCGGATTTCGGCCGGCGCGAGTTCGAGGCGGCGCTGGCCGAGTTCGGCCGGCGCGAACGCCGATACGGCGCGGTGGTCGGGTGAATTCGGCCGCGCCCGGGCGGCTTTCCGGTTTGCGCCAGCGGTTCCTTTCGGCCGTCGTCCTGCTTTGCGTGGCGTTGGCCGGCGTCTTTTCGGGACCGGCCGCGTTCGAACTGATGGTCGCCGCCGGCGGCGCGCTTCTCGCGTGGGAATGGACAAGGCTCGTCGGCGCCGGGCGGTTTGGCTGGAGCGGTTTGCTCGTCGGCGCGGTCGTCCTCGCTTGCGGCGCGCTCGCCGCCGCCGGGCGGACGGATTCGGGGCTAGGCCTCGCGTTCGCGGGGGCCGCAGGCGTCTATCTCTTCGCGCGCCTTCGTGGCCGCACGGCGCCCGACTGGATCGCGTTCGGACCGGTCTATATCGGCGTGCCGGTCGTCTGCCTGATCTGGTTGCGCGGCGAGGACAATGCCGGGCTCGTCGCGATCCTGTGGCTGCTCGCCAGCGTCTGGGCGACCGATACGGGCGCCTATTTCGCGGGGCGTTTGATCGGCGGGCCGAAACTCGCGCCGCGCTTTTCGCCCAACAAGACGTGGGCCGGCCTGTTCGGCGCAATGGCGTCGGCAGCGCTCGTGGGTTGGGCCGCGGGCCGGCTCGTGCCCGAAGGGCCGGCGTCGGGCACGCTGGCGCTGTGCGGCGCCGTCCTTGCGGTCGTCGCGCAAGGCGGCGATCTGCTCGAATCCGCTGTCAAGCGGCGCTTCGGCGCGAAGGACTCCGGCACGCTCATTCCCGGCCATGGTGGCCTGTTCGATCGCGTCGACGGGCTGCTGACCGCGGCCGTCGCCTTCGCCCTGCTGCAGTGGGCGACCGGCGGCGCGTTGGCGTGGCCGTGAAGCGGGTCACGGTTCTCGGCGCGACCGGTTCGGTCGGCCGCAGTACGTTCGATCTCCTGTCGCGCGCGCGCGACCGCTTCGCGGTCGAAGCGCTGGTCGCCAACCGCGACGCGGCGGCACTTGCCGCGCAGGCGCGCGCGCTCGGCGCGCGGCGCGCGGTCGTCGCCGACGAAGCTGCACTGCCGGAGTTGCGCGAGGCGCTGTCGGGCAGCGGCGTGGAAACGGCGGGCGGGGCCGAGGCCGTGCGCGAGGCGGCCGAGATGCCGGCCGATCTCGTCGTCGCCGCGATCGTCGGCGCGGCCGGGCTCGAGCCGACGCTGGCCGCGATCCGCCGGGGCACGGCGGTGGGGCTCGCCAACAAGGAAGCGCTCGTGTGCGCGGGCGCGCTCGTGACGGCGGAAGCCAGGCGCTATGGTGCGGCGCTGATCCCCGTCGACAGCGAGCACAGTGCCATCTTCCAGGTCTTCGACGCCGCGCGGCCCGAGCGCGTGGAGCGCATCGTGCTCACCGCGTCCGGCGGCCCGTTCCGCACCTGGACGCGCGCGCAGATGGCCGCGGCCACGCCCGCGCAGGCGGTGGCGCATCCCAACTGGTCGATGGGCGCCAAGATCTCGGTCGATTCCGCGACGATGATGAACAAGGGCCTCGAGGTCATCGAGGCCTTCCACCTGTTTCCGGTCGGGCTCGCGCGCATCGAGGTCGTCGTCCATCCGCAATCGGTCGTCCATTCGCTGGTCGCCTATGCCGATGGCTCGGTCCTAGCACAACTCGGCACGCCCGACATGCGCACGCCGATCTCGTTTGCCCTCGCATGGCCCGATCGCCTCGCCTTCGACGGGCCGCGTCTCGATCTCGCGAAAATAGCGAGCCTCACCTTCGAAGCTCCTGATGCAGAACGATTTCCGGCGATTTCCCTTGCCCGCCATGCCTTGCAAGCGGGCGGTGCCGCACCTACTATCCTCAATGCCGCAAACGAGATCGCGGTGGCGGCCTTCCTGGCCGGGCGGATCGGCTTCCTCGATATCGTCGCGACGGTGGAAGGGACGCTTGCGGCCATGGCGCCGCCGGCGCCCGCGACCATCGCCGCGGTGATCGCGCTGGATGCCGAGGCCCGGCGGGTGGCCGAGAGCCTGCTTTCACTGCGCGTGCGCAAATCGTCCTGACCGGATCCTGCCGAAAATGTCGATCGTCCAATATCTGATCCCCTTCCTCGTCGTCCTCAGCGTGCTCGTGTTCGTTCACGAGCTTGGTCATTTCTGGGTCGCAAGGCGCTGCGGCGTGAAAGTCGAGGTTTTCTCCATCGGTTTCGGGCGCGAGATCTTCGGCTGGACCGACCGGCACGGCACGCGCTGGAAAGTGTCGTGGCTGCCGCTGGGCGGCTACGTGAAGATGTTCGGCGACGCGGATGCGGCATCCGCCCCTTCGCCCGAAGTCGCCGACATGTCGCCCGAGGATCGCGCGCGCTCGTTCTTCCACAAGCCGCTGGCGCAGCGCGCGGCCGTCGTCGCGGCGGGGCCGGCGGCGAATTTCCTTCTCGCCATCGTGCTGCTTGCGGGCATGTTCGCGTTCGTGGGCCAGCCTTTCACGCCGCCGCTGGTGGGCGGCGTGTTGCCCGATTCGGCGGCCGAGCGTGCGGGGATTGCGCCGGGCGACACGATCGCCGCCATCGACGGCGCCGCCATCGAGCGCTTCGAGGACATCCAGCGCATCGTCCAGCTCAATCTCGACCGGCGCATGAAGATGACCGTGCTGCGCGGCGGGACCCCGGTCGATCTCGACGTGACGCCGACGGTGGTCGAGGAGAAGGACCGGACCGGCAACGTCGTGCGCATCGCGCGGCTGGGCATCCGCGGGCAGGGAATGGCTTTCAAGCGCCACGACCCGGCCGAAGCCTTATGGCGCGCGGTGCAGGAAACCTGGAACCAGTCCGCAGGCACGTTGAAGGCGCTCGGTCAGATGATTGTCGGCAGCCGCGGCACCGAAGAACTGGGGGGACCGATCCGCATCGCCAAGATGTCGGGCGAGGTCGCGCAGGGCGGGGCCGGCGGCTTGCTGATGTTCATGGCCGTCCTGTCGATCAACCTCGGCCTTATCAATCTATTCCCAATCCCGATGCTCGACGGCGGCCATCTGCTGCTCTATGCCGCCGAAGCGGTACGCGGCCGCCCGTTACCGCAAAGAGCCGTGGAATACGGTTTCCGGATCGGCTTTGCTTTGGTAATAAGTCTCATGGTGTTCGCGACTTGGAACGACCTCGTCCATACGGGCGTGGTTCGGTTCTTGGTCGGCCTTGTCTCGTGACCGGTCCATCTCGTGATTCCGGGGCGGGGTTCGGCTAAGCTGCTCGGGAATCGACCTTTTGGGATCGGAACGCGGAACTTCATGAACACGGTCGCGACGATGGTTAATCGGGTACGGCGGTCCGCAGGTGCGATCCTTGTCGTTGCGGGAATCGGCATGGCCGCCTTGCCGGCCGCCGCCCAGTTTTCGACGCCGACGGGTGTGATCGGCGGTCCGGTCAACGAGATCCGCATCGAAGGCGGCCAACGTATCGCGCCCGAGACGATCCGCGCCTACCTGACCGTACAGCCGGGCGAAGCGGCCGACGCCGAACAGCTCGACAAGTCGCTGAAGGCGCTTTTCGGCACAGGGCTGTTCGCCGACGTGGCGATCCGCCAGGAAGGCCCGACGCTTGTCGTGCGCGTCGTCGAAAACCCGATCATCAACCGCATCGCGTTCGAGGGTAACCGGAAGATGAAGGAGGAGCTCCTCAACCAGGAGCTCGCCCTCAAGCCCCGCACGGTTTTCACGCGCGCGAAGGCGCAGGCCGACGTCAAGCGCCTGCAGGACATCTACCGCCGCACCGGCCGCTTCGCGGCGACGATCGAACCCAAGACGATCCAGCTTCCGCAGAACCGCGTCGACCTCGTGTTCGAGATCGACGAGGGGCAGGTCACCGGCGTTCAGCGCATCAATTTCGTCGGCAACAAGACCTACGCGGACGGCACTCTGCGCGAGCAGATCCAGACCCGCGAGTCGCGCTGGTTCCGTTTCCTTTCGTCCGACGACGTCTACGATCCCGACCGGCTCTCGTACGACCGCGAACTGCTGCGCAAGTACTACCTCGCGAACGGCTACGCCGATTTCCGCGTCGTGTCCGCGATCGCCGAGTTGAGCCCCGACCGCGAAGGCTTCTACGTGACCTTCACGCTGGAAGAGGGCGAGCGCTACCGCTTCGGCGACATCGAGGTTTCCTCGCAGCTGCGCGATTTGAAGCAGGAAGATCTCGACGCGCGCGTGAAGGCTTCGAAGGGCAGCTGGTACAATGCCGATCTCGTCGACGGCACGGTCACTGCGCTCACCGACTTCGCCGGCTCGGCCGGCTATGCGTTCGCCGAGGTCCGTCCGCGCGTCAAGCGCGACCGCGATGCGAAGACCGTCTCTATCGTCTTCGAGATCCAGGAAGGTCCGCGCGTCTACGTCGAGCGCATCAACATCGTGGGCAACGTCCGCACCATCGACAAGGTGATCCGCCGCGAGATGGCGCTGGTCGAGGGCGATGCCTTCAACAGTTCGAAGATGCGCACGAGCCGCCGGCGTATCCAGAACCTCCAGTTCTTCGACCGCGTCGAGGTGACGAACGTGCCCGGCGAATCGCCCGACCGCACGGTCGTGAACGTCGAAGTGAACGAGAAATCGACCGGCGAACTCTCCTTCGGCATCGGGTTCTCGTCGGCCGACGGCCCGTTGCTCGACGCATCGATCCGCGAGCGCAATCTGCTCGGCCGTGGGCAGGACCTTCGCGTGGGCGGTACCATTTCGGCACGGCGCAGCCAGCTCGATCTCGGATTCACGAGCCCTTATTTCCTCGACCGCAACATGGCGGCGGGCTTCGACGCATTCCACATCAAGCGCGACTTCCAGCGCGAGGCCGGATACGACTACGTCTCGACCGGCCTCGTCCTGCGCAATTCCTACAATCTTTCGGAATATCTGAAGCAGCAGGTCCGCTACACCATCAAGCAGGACGATATCGCGGCCGTCAAAGCCGGCGCTTCCGACATCATCCAGGATGCCAAGGGCCCTGTTCTGCAGTCCGGCTTCGGACACACGACGTCGTACGACCGCCGCGACGACATCGCCGATCCGACCGACGGCTACGCGATCAAGCTCGCCAACGACGTCGCAGGCGTGGGGGGCGACGCGAAGTTCCTGCGTTCGTCGCTGTCCGCGCAGTATTTCTATCCGATCGCGCCGGAATACACGTTCGCCCTGCTCGGCGAAGTGGCCAACATCTTCGCCTACTCCGACGACCGCGTCCGCCTGCAGCATCGCCTGCA
>JAYRKO010000138.1:0-6546 GCA_041905745.1 Tagaea sp.
TCGAGACGAACCCGCGCCCGGACGGCAGCTGGGACGTCGTCACCGACAAGGGCACGATCGTTGCCGAGCACGTGATCAACTGCGGCGGCCTTTGGGCCCGCGAGGTCGGCCGCATGGTCGGCCTCGAGCTGCCGGTTCTGGCGATGGAACACCAGTACCTCATCACCGAGGACATGCCGGAAGTCGCCGAGATCAACAAGACGACCGGCAAGATGGTCGTCCACGCGGTCGATTTCGACGGCGAGATCTACATGCGCCAGGAACGCGGCGGCATGCTGCTGGGCACCTACGAACGCCACGGCGTGCCTTGGAGCCCGAAGGACACGCCGTGGGATTTCGGCCCCACGCTGCTGCCCGACGCGATGGATCGCATGGCGGAGAATCTTGAGACCGGGTTCCGCCATTTCCCCGCATTCCAGCGGGCCGGCATCAAGAAGATCGTCAACGGTCCCTTCACGTTCGCGCCCGACGGAAATCCGCTGGTCGGTCCCATTCGGGGGCTACGCAATTACTGGGTCGCGTGCGGCGTCATGGCCGGTTTCAGCCAGGGTGGCGGCGTCGGTCTCGCACTGTCGAACTGGATGGTCGACGGCGATCCGGGCTTCGATGTTTGGGCGATGGATATCGCCCGCTTCGGCGACTGGGCCACACGCGCCTATACCCGTGCGAAGGTCGTCGAGAATTACGGGCGTCGGTTCCGCGTCCGCTTCCCGAACGAGGAACTTCCCGCCGGGCGTCCCCTTCGCACAACACCGATGTACGAGCGCTGGCTCAAGCAAGGTGCCGTCATGGGCGACAGCTGGGGGCTCGAAGCACCGCTCTGGTTCGCGCCGGCAGGCGTGAAGGACGAATTTTCGTTCCACCGTTCGACCGATTTCGACCACGTGAAGGCCGAATGCCGCGCGGTGCGCGAGGGTGTCGGAATTTCAGACACTTCGACGTTCGCCAAATACGAGATTTCCGGCCCCGGCGCGGAAAAGTGGCTATCCTGCATCCTGACGAACCGCGTACCGAAGGCGGGGCGAATCACGCTGTCGCCGATGCTGAATGCGCGCGGCAAGCTGATCGGCGACTTCACGCTCGCGCGCGCCGCGGCCGACCGCTTCTTCCTGTTCGGCTCGGGCGTTGCCGAGAAGTACCATATGCGCTGGTTCGAGCAGCACCTGCCCGCCGACGGAAGCGTGACGATCAAGGCGCTCGGCCTCGATCTCGTCGGTCTGACGATCGCGGGGCCGAAGGCGCGCGACGTCCTTGCCAAGCTCACCGACGACGACGTTTCGGCCGCATCGTTCAAGTTCCTCGATTTCCGCCCGTCGATGGAAGTCGGTCTGGTTCGCGCCATGGTCGGGCGCGTGAGCTTCACCGGCGATCTCGGCTACGAGATCTGGGTGCGCCCGGAATTCCACGTCGCGCTGTTCGACGCGCTGTGGGAAGCCGGCCGGGAATTCGGAATGCGTCCCTTCGGCAGCCGTGCACTCCTGTCGCTGGCCCGCGAAAAAGGCTTCGGCACGTGGGCGCGCGAATTCCGCCCCATCTACGGCCCTTACGAGGCGGGCCTCGGCCGCTTCGTGGCCCTCGACAAGGGCGATTTCGTGGGCCGCGAGGCGGCTGCCGCAGAGCAGAAGGCGGGCCCTGCCCGCACGCGCGTCGGCTTCACGGTCGCGGCCGACGATGCCGACGCGATCGGCGACGAGGCGGTCTGGAAGGACGGCAAGGTCGTGGGCTGGATCACGTCGGGCGGCTATTGCCACCATGCCGGGGTGTCCTATGCCACCGGCTACGTGCCGACCGAAACGCTCGGCGCAGACGCCAAGTCCGCGACGTGGGAAATCGAAATTCTCGGCGAACGCCGCGGCGCGAAACTGCAGATCGAGCCGCTGTTCGACCCGGCCGGCGCCCGCGCGCGCGGCTAGGCGCGCCTAGCGGATCGGCGCGCGCCAGGTCTTCAGCGCGGCGAAGTCGGCCGTGTATTCGGTCGAACAGAACGTTCCGCCCTGGAAGTAGTCGCCCACCGGGTCGGCCGACGCCGCAGCCTGACCGGCCTGTGCGGCATCGAGCTTTGCTTCCGAATTGTACTTGGGCTTGTAGCCAAGGGCCCTGGCGCGCGAATTGTCCCACCACCCGCGGGAGTTGTCGGACGCGCCGTAAAGAACCTCGAATACGACGTCCGGATGGTCGAGCCCGATCCGGATCAGTTGCATCAAGTCTTCGGGGTGCAGCATGATCGCCATGCGGCGCAGGTCGAGGGGCGTATCATTTACGTTGCCGATGCGCAGCGCCGTGACCTTGAGGCCGTGCTTCATCGCGTACATCGCACCCAGCGCCTCGCCGAAAGCCTTCGACACGCCGTAGCGTCCGTCCGGCAGGACGGTTACGTCGTGCGGGATCTTCGTCGTACGCGGATAGAACCCCACCGCATGGTTGGACGAGGCAAAAATGATGCGCTTCGTTCCGGCGAGCCGCGCCGCCTCGAACATGTTGTAGCAGCCGACGATGTTGGCGCTGAGGATCGTCTCCCACGGGCCTTCGGTCGAATAACCGCCCAGATGCACGATGCCTTCGACGCCCTTTACCGCAGCGGCGACCTGCGCGAAATCGGCCAGATCGGCCTTCACGAACGGCAAGCCGTGACGATCGGCAGGTTCCTTGAGGTCGGAAAGCACCACGTCGCCGTAGGCAGCCTTGAGCATCGGCGTAATTCGGCGACCGACGTCGCCGGCGGCCCCGGTAAGCAGAACGCGTTTCATGCTGATCGATCTTCCCGTCGTTGGCGGATTTCCGCGACGGGGCCGCATCATAAGGACAATTCGCGCCTGCGCAAGACGCGCCCGGGAACGGACTAGCCGGCGCGGATTTCTCCGAGGAACCGGTCGACCTGCGTACCGAGTTCGGATGTCAATCCGTTGATGCCGCGCGACGTCTCCAGAACCTTCTCCGCCGAGCGCCCCGTTTCGGCCGATGCGTTCGTTACTCCTGCAATGTTCGACGAAACTTCGGCCGTACCCGCCGCCGCCTGCTGGACGTTCCTGGCGATTTCCTGCGTCGCCGCCCCCTGCTGCTCGACCGATAGGGCGATCGAGGTGGCGATCCGGTTGATCTCCTCGATCGCGGCGGATATTCCGCCGATCGCCGAGACGACGTGGTTCGTCGCGCTCTGAATCGACGTCACCTGCACGGCGATGTCGTCCGTCGCCTTCGCCGTTTCGCTTGCAAGCGACTTCACTTCTGTCGCCACGACGGCGAATCCCTTACCGGCCTCGCCAGCGCGCGCCGCCTCGATCGTCGCATTTAGGGCAAGCAGCTTCGTCTGATCGGCGATCCCGGTAATCAACTTGACCACGTCGCCGATCTTTTGCGCCGACTCCGAAAGGCTTTTCACCAACTCGCCCGTCCGCGCCGCCTCGGAAACGGCGCGCTGCGTCGTTTCCGTCGACTGGCCGACCTGCCGCCCGATCTCGGCCACCGACGCCGAAAGCTGCTCGGCCGCACTCGCGACCGTCTGAACGTTCGTCGATGCCTGTTCGGAAGCCGCGGCGACACCGCTCAACGCGCGCGCATTTTCGCCTGCGGCGGATGAAAGCGCATCCGCGACCGAGCGCATCGAAACGGCCGAGTCCGAAATAGAGACGACCGCTCCCTTGACGCCGTTCTCGAACGAGTTCGCTAGTCCCATGAGGCGCTGCTGGAATTCCGCCTTTCCGCGTGAAGTTCCCTCGTCGATGTAGACGGAAAGGGCATAGTCGATATCGAGCAACAGCGCCTTCACGATCGCCTGCAGGCAGGCAACGAGTTTGTCCTTTCGCCAGCGATGCTCGTCGACGGCAACGGCCATCAGATCGCCGATCGCCATTGCGTATCCTGCGATATACCAGCGCGGCTCGAGTCCCACGCGCGCGTGCGTCTTGCCGATCCGGCGAACACGCTCGACGTAGGCATCGTCGAAATTCCCCTCGAAAATCCCGAGCCAGTGACTCGCCTGCGCCTTGCGCGCCCGGTCGATCCCGGCCTGCCCACCGAACATCGAGACCAGATCGGGAAATTTGCCGACATGGTCGTAGAACCGGGCGAGAACGCCGTCGACGTTACGCTCCAGGACCGGTCGGAACTCGCGCAATGCCGAGCGCGTCGTTCCGTCCAGCCCGAGAAATCTCAATCGCTCTTCGCGGCGATCTGCCTCTGTCGATGCGGCGCGATGTACGGCTTCGCTCATGACGGTTGCCCTTTCAGGTATCGTCCCTGCTTGGATACGTCTCGCGACGCCATTTCGTGAAGCCCGACGTCGGCGATGCCCCCGAGACGCTGGATATCGAGAAATACGATCCGCCCGCCGCGGATTTCGATCAATCCGTCTTCGCGCAGATGGGTAAGGATTCGCCCGACATGGGTAACAGTCATCCCCAGCATGTCTGCGAGGAGATTCTGGCCGATCGGAAATGGAACCGGCAAATCGGCATCCCAACCGCGTTCATACATCTGCCTTGCGTAGCGAAGCAGGAAGCGGCCGACCCTTTCGAAGCCCGTGCAGCAGCCGAGTTCGACTGCGAGCGTCTCCGCGCGATCGTGCTCGACGGCGCAGAATTGCGTGACGCGCTCGTGAATTTCACGACGTGAAAACATGTAACGCCGAACGGCGTCGCGGTCGAACGTCATGCAGTTCAGGTCCGTGACCGCATAGGCAAGGGGCGCCGCGGAATCGGTAAGGGCCATGTGCGCGGAGATCAATTCGCCAGGCATCAGGAAAGCCAGAACCTGTCGGTGGCGACCGCGCAGCGATCGGCACCGGTACGCCAATCCCGAACAGACGACGACCATCTGCGCGGAACTGCTGCCCGGCAAGTCAGAGACCGCGCGTCTGCCGCGGACATCGAGCGGAACGCCGGCGAGGTCGTCCCAGCGGAAATCGAGCGACGGCGGATAGAGCCAGCACTGGTTGGCGAGCCTGATAGCGCAGCTCGAACATTTTCGCTTCGCGCTGGCCTTTGGGGGCACTCCCCCGAAGCTGCGCGCAGAGCGCGCGGCCTTCACTGCCTTCGTCAAAACGAACTCCCGGGGGGTAAGAAGTCGTGCTGCGTTTTATTACATTTCTATTTGTATTCTTGTATACACAACTTACCGATAGCCGCAATGTGCAAATTGCCAACATTTGTTATCTACATTTATTACACAAACTTCTAATGCAACCCGGAATGACCGAAGGGTAGTTTCGCAAGGCAAGCCGATGGCGGCGATGCATCCGGAAATCTTCCGGATGCATTTTTCGCGCGAACACGCTGCCGGAAACGCGAGGTCGTCCGATGCTGAGCGCAGACCTGCTGGGCTGTGTCATCGACCTGTCCGACGATGCTTTCATCGTCATCGACAGTTCGCAGCGGATCGCGTTCTTCAACGGCGGCGCCCGTCGCATTTTCGGGTACGAACCTGAGGAGATCGTCGGCAGCGACCTGCGACTGCTGATGGCGGGACCTGCCGCGGCACGGCATGCGCAACACGTGCGCGGCTTCCTCCAATCCGGTGTATCGAGCCGGAGAATGGGCGAGCGGCGGGAAGTCCAGGGCAGAAGGAAGTCGGGCGAGCTGTTTCCGGCCGAGGTGTCGATTACTTCGATCGGCAATCCAGAGGAGCTCTACTTTGCCGCCATCCTGCGCGACGCCACGGAACAGCACCGCCGCGAGGACGAACTTCGCGTGGCACGCGATCTGGCAACTGCCGCAAGCGATGCGAAATCGGAGTTTCTTTCGCACATGAGCCATGAACTCCGGACGCCGCTCAATGCCGTCATCGGCTTTACCGAATTGATGCAGAACGAGCTTTTCGGCCCCGTCGGGAATCCGAAATACTCCGGATACTTGCGCGACATCCGCTCCAGCGCGCAGCACCTGCTCGACATTATCTCTGACGTTCTCGACATGTCGCGCATCGAGTCCGGGAAGGCGCAACTGAGCACCGAAACGGTCGATATCGGCGAGGTTGTCGCCCAATCGCTCAATATGGTCTCCGACCAAGCGCGCCGAAACAGATCACGCTTCCAACTGGAGATGCCCGACGATCTTCCTCGGCTTATGGCCGATCCCCGCGCGATGAAGCAGATTTTCGTGAACCTTCTGTCGAATGCCGTGAAATTCAGCAATCCGAAAGGCCTGATCGAAGTACGCGCCGATACCGCGCCGGATGGATGGCTCGCCGTCGCGGTGAGCGATACAGGTATCGGCATTCCACCAGAAGACATCGTGCGCGTCCGTCGCCCGTTCGAGCGCGGCAACAATCGGTATGCCTCGGAATCGGGCACCGGTCTGGGGCTCGCGCTCGTCGACAGGCTCGTCGAACTGCACGGAGGACGGATGGAACTGGTCAGCGCGCCGGGTGCCGGAACGGTTGCAACCGTCCGCTTCCCGCCGGTTCGAGTCTGCGCACCGGCGACGCGCGGCTAGGGCGGTCAGCAATTCGGCTGCGTCCCGATCGTCGCATGACGGGCGGCTATTCGACGTCGGCCGGCCGACTCTCGGAAAGTCCGCCGACGCCGATATAGCGTTCGACCGTACCCGGATC
>JAYRKO010000139.1:0-6519 GCA_041905745.1 Tagaea sp.
AGGATCGACGTCGTGTCGTAGGGCGTGTGGTCGACATGGCCGCGCTTGGCGAAGGGCGACACGACGAGTGCCGGCACGCGCACGCCGGGGCCCCAGCGGTCGCGCTTGGGCGGCGGCACGTGGTCCCAGAACCCGCCGTTCTCGTCGTAGGTGACGATCACGACCATGTTCTTCCACTGCGGGCTCGCCTCGAGTTTGGCGAGCAGATCGGCCGTATGCTTGTCGCTGTCGGCGATGTTCGAGGCGCTGGGATGCTGGTTGATGCCGCGCCGCGGCTTGTAGAACGCCACCGGCGGCAACGTGCCGCGCGCGATATCGGCTTCGAAGTCGGCGAGGTCCTTGAGGTGTCGCTCGCGCTCCGGCCGGCCCTTCTGGTAGCGCTCGAAGAACGCGAAGGGCTGGTGGTGATAGCTGAACGTGCCGGGCTTCTCCTGTCCGGCCTCGGCCTCGCGCCAGCCGCCGGAATACCACGCCCACGGGATGCCCTTGTCGCTCAGGCGATCGCCGATGTTGGGCAGCTTCTGCACGGGCAACAGCAGTTCCTTCTTGATCTTGGGATCGTGCGGCCCGCCGACCGGCTCCATCGTGTTGACGGCGTAGCCGTCCGCCGTCGCGTAGCCTTCTTCGAGCAGCGCGCCGTTCGCATCGCGCTTCACCACGATGCTGGCCGGCGGCGCCGGATAGACGGGCGTGCACGCGCACACGAGCCAGAAATGGTTCAGGAACGACCCGCCGAACGCCGCGTGGAAGAAATTGTCGGCGAGCGTGTAGCGCTTCGCGTATTCCCACAGCCGCGTCTTCGAGCCGTCCCACGTCGCCATCGCGTAGCCTTGCGCATCCGAATAGAGCGCGAAGCGGTTCATCAGGCCGCCCGCGATCTGGTCCTGCTGCGTATGGAAGGCGTGGATGAGGCTGCCGAGCTGCTGCGTCTGGCTGTAATAGTCGTCGAGACGGAACGGCTTGTTGGGCAGCTTCTCCGGCAGGCCTTCGTAACGCTTGTGGGGCCGCGCGCGCAGGTCGAGCGGATCGGGCAGGAACGCATAGGGCGCGCCGGTCGCGTCGACCTGCACGGACGTGCGCCCGGCGTTCGCCAGGCCTTCCGCGCCCGGGAAATTGCCGAACATGTGGTCGAAGCTGCGGTTCTCCATATAGAGAACGACGACGTTGGAAATCTGCCGGATTGCCTTGGGCTGCGTCTGCGCGGCCAACGGGCCGGCGGCGAATGTCCCAGCCAGCAAAAGGCCGGCAAGACGGACGAATGGGCGCTCGATCATCGGTTTCCCCCCGGAAAGCGGCGCCGTTCCGGCGCCCGCAGACCCGAGAATGTCATCAAACCGTCACGCTTTCAAACCAGATGCGCGTCCCGCGCATTTGACGCAACCGCCTGAGCGCGTAGACTTTTCCCGCAACCAGACGCTTCGAGGAACGCCAGATGACAGATGCCGCCGCACCGGCGCCGGCCGAACGGCCCGCCGCAGCCGATTCGGCGTTCGCCGTGATCTTCTCGCTCAGCTTCTGCCACATGCTGAACGACATGATGCAGTCGATGGTGCCGGCCATCTATCCGATCCTGAAGGACTCCTACGCGCTCGACTACGCGCAGATCGGTCTCATCACGCTCGCCTTCCAGTGCACGGCCTCGCTCTTCCAGCCGATCGTCGGCCTCACGACCGACCGCCGGCCGATGCCCTATTCGCTGGCCGTCGGCATGGCGTTCACGCTGTGCGGCCTCGTGCTGATGTCGCGCGCGGCGAGCTATCCCACGATCCTTGCGGCCGCCGCGCTCATCGGCGTGGGTTCGGCCGTGTTCCATCCGGAAGCCTCGCGCGTCGCGCGCCTCGCCTCGGGCGGGCGGCACGGTCTGGCGCAGTCGCTGTTCCAGGTCGGCGGCAACACGGGCTCGGCCATCGGCCCGCTGCTTGCGGCCTTCATCGTGGTGCCGCACGGCCAGTGGAGCATCATCTGGTTTTCGGCCGCCGCGTTCGTCGCGATGTCGATCCTGTTCGCGGTCGGCCGCTGGTATGCCGAACGCCGACGCGCGTCGGGCGCCGTCAAGCGCGCGCATTCCGCCTCGACGGCGCTGCCGCTGCCGCACGGGCGCGTGGCGATGGCCGTCGCCGTGCTGGTCGCGCTGATCTTCTCCAAGACCTTCTACACGGCGAGCATCACGTCCTATTACACGTTCTATCTGATCCACAAATTCGAGGTGACGGTACCGTTCGCGCAGGTGGCGCTCTTCGCGTTCCTGACCTCGCTTGCGCTGGGCACGCTCGCCGGCGGCTGGCTGGGCGACCGCATCGGACGCATCCCGGTCATCTGGGTGTCGATCCTGGGGCCGCTCCCCTTCACGCTCGCGATGCCCTATGCGGGCCTGACCATGACGATCCTGCTGTCGCTGGCGATCGGCCTGCTTATGTCCTCGGCCTTCTCCGCGATCCTCGTCTACGCGCAGGAACTCATGCCCGGGCGCGTGGGCATGGTCGCGGGCCTGTTCTTCGGCTTCTCGTTCGGTCTGGGCGGGCTTGGGGCCGCCGCGATCGGCCGCATCGCCGATTTCGCGGGCATCGATGCGGTCTATACGCTGTGCTCGTACCTGCCGATCCTCGGGCTGCTCACGGCGTTCCTGCCGCGCCAGCCCTCGCGCGTCAAAGCGGCGGCCTAGCCCAGCTTCTCGATGTCGGCGACGCCGCGGGTCGTGACCTTCATGTCGTTCACGAGACCGTTGGACAGCGAATAGACCCAGCCGTGGACGGCGACGGCCTGACCGCGCGCCCATGCGTCCTGCACGAAAACGTCCGTGGCGACGTTCTTCACCTGGCTGATGACGTTGAGTTCGCAAAGCCGGTCGAGCCGTGCGCGATCGTCGGCGATCGCGGCAAGCTCTTCGTGATGCGTGCGGCTCACCTCGCGGATCGGATGGAGCCAGTGGTCGACGAGGCCGCGCCGCTTGCCGTCGACCGCGGCCGCCACGCCGCCGCAGCCGTAATGGCCCACGACGATGATGTGTTCGACCTTCAGCACGTCGACCGCGAACTGGAGGACCGACAGGTAGTTCGCATCCTGCGGCGGTGCCAGATTGGCGACGTTGCGGTGGACGAACAACTCGCCCGGGTCGAGGCCGACGATCTCGTTCGCCGGCACACGACTGTCCGCGCAGCCGATCCAGAGATATTTGGGCGCCTGCTGCCGCTCGAGCCGACTGAAGAAGCCCCGGTCGACGGATTGCTTGCGTTCCGACCAGGCGCGGTTGTTCGCGATGAGATGTTCGAGCATGACGGGCTTATAGCCTTCCGCCGGTCGCGCGCCAAGGCAGGCGTGTCGTCGGATTTGCGCCCGCGCTTCCCGACCTAGGTCTCTTCCTTCGCCCGCGCCGCATAGCGGGCAAGCGCCTGCACGTCGCCCGGCCGCGTGACCAAGGGGCCGGGCGGAATGTTGTCGCGGATGTAGATGTCGATCCCGATCCGCTCCTGATCGGGCATGATCTGCTCGCCCGTGCAGCGCGCGAGCAGGATGCGGCCGGCCGAGCGCGCCTCGTGGCCCGGGTTCTGCGCGATGACCGCATCGAGGATGCCGTGCAGCAGGAAGCGGCGCGTGAAGACCGTCAGTTCGTGCGCGATCCACACGACCTTGCTGCTCAGGCCCGCACCTTCGATCGCCTCGACGATGCCGCGATTGCCCGCGCCCACGCTGTAGATTCCGACGAGATCGGGATGGTCCAGCAGCAGCCGTCCCGTCACGACCCGCGTCATCCCGGGGTCGTCGCGTCCCTCGACCGGCGCCATCACCGTCAGGTTCGGGTGGTCGCGCGCAAGGACCTCGTTGAAGCCGAAATAGCGCTCGGCGTGGTCGCGTAGTGCAAGCGACCCCGCGACGACGCCGATCTTGCCTTTGCGCCCGCCGGTGAAACGGCCCATGAGCGAGCCGGCGGTGCGCCCGGCGGCAGGATTGTCGATGCCGACATAATGGTGCCGGCGCGATCCCGGCACGTCGGAAACGAGCGTGACGACGGCCGTGCCGCGCGCCACGAGATCGTCGATCGCCGCGCGCACGCGCGGATGGTCGACCGCGACGACGGCGACGCCGTCGTACATCGACGTGACGCCCTCGAGTTCCCGACCGATCACGTCCGGATCGAAGACGTCGACGAAGCGCGTGTCGATGAACGTGCGCTGCGCGACAAGCCAGTCGGCCGTCACCGTCACCTGATCGGTCAGGTGGTTCATGAAGGTGTTGTCGCCTTCCGGCAGCAGGAACAGGAACCGGAAGCTGCGGTCGCGCGACAGGCGGGCGGCGGCCGGATCGGGCCGGTAGCCGAGCTTCATGATGACTTCGTTGACGCGCGCGGCCGTCCGGTCGCGCACGTTCGGCCGGCGATTGACGACGCGGTCGGCCGTCGCGAGGGAGACACCCGCCTCCCGCGCGACGTCCGCAAGCGTCACCTTGAACTGGCCGGCCATGCCCGGTTCAGGTCCGCGCGGCCCAAGCCATGCCGCGCGTCATGATCTGCTTCATTTCCGGGATCTCCAACTCGTAGGCGCGATGGCCGAGCGTGCAGTAGAAGACGCGCCCCTTGCCGTAGCGCTTTTTCCAGACGACCGGCATGACGACCCCCTCAACCCACGGCGCGTGTTCGCCCGAGAAGGTCGTCGTCGCCAGCACCTCGATGCCCGGATCGACGTGCATGAAATAGTGCTCCGAGCGGTAGTCGAAATCCTTGAGGCCGCTCATCACCGGATCGTCGGGCCGCGTCACGTTCACGCGGAAATCGATGATGTTGCCGGGATGCGCCACCCACTGCCCGCCGCACATGAACTGGTACTCGACCGAATCGCGGAAGGCGTCGCACATGCCACCGTGGTGGCCCGCTAGGCCCACCCCGCCCTGAACGGCCGCGCACAAATTGAGCGCTTCCGCCTTTTCGATCTTCGACATCGTGTAGATGGGGATGATCAACGAAAGATCGTGGATCGCGGGATCCGCGAAGGCCGAGGTCTGCGTTTCCACCCGCACGTCGTAGCCGGCGGCGGTCAGCCACGTCCGATAGATCGACGCGCACAGGTCGGGATCGTGCCCGTGCCAGCCGCCCCACACGATCATCGCGGTCGGTTTCTTCTGCGCCATCGCGACTACTCCAGCTTTCCGCCCGAGAGACCCGCGGCGAGCGCCGCCGGCCGTTCCACCGTGCTTTCGATCGCGACTCGGCGACCCTCGTCCGACGATTTCTGGAAGGCCTCCATAACCTCAAGCACGTGGAATGCCAAGGCGCCGTTGGCGCGGTGCGGGCGCTTGGCGCGCAGGCCCGTCGCCATGTCGGCAAGGCCTATCGAGCGGAACTCGCCCTCGGTGTAGCCGTGCGTGTGGGGCTTCGCCTCCCACTCGCCGCCGGTCAACGCGACCTGCACTTCGCCGCCGAACCGGTTGGGGTCGGGCACGAGGATGGCGCCCTTGTCGCCGTAGATCTCGATGGGCGTGTGCTTGTGCTTGGGCACGTCGAAGCTCATCGCGATCGACACGACGGCACCGCTGCGGAATTCGAGCATGCCGGCCACATGGGTCGACACCTCGACCGGCATCATCGTGCCCTTGAGCGGTTCGCTCGTGATCATGCGTTCGCTGCGCGGGCGCGCTGTCGAACCCATCACGCTCGCGACCGGGCCCAGAAGCTGGACGAGATCGGTGATGTAATAGGGCCCCATGTCGAGCATCGGCCCGCCGCCGCGCATGTAGTAGAAGCCGGGTGCGGGGTGCCAGCGCTCGTGCCCCGGGCACATGAAGAACGCCGAGCCCGCGACCGGCTTCCCGATGGCGCCGCCGTCGATCAGCGCGCGCGCCGTCTGGTGGCCGCCGCCAAGGAACGTGTCGGGCGCGCAGCCCACGCGCAGGCCCTTCTCGTTCGCGAGATCCATGACCTTCTTCGCCTCGGTCAGGTTCACGCCCAGCGGTTTTTCCGAATAGACGTGCTTGCCGGCTTTCAGCGCCACGAGATCGACGTCCGTGTGCGCGAGCGGGACGGTCAGGTTCAGCACGATGTCGATGTCGTCGCGCTTCAGCATCTGGTCGACGCGCATCGCCGTGAGGCCGAATTCCGCGGCGCGCTTTTCGGCCGCTTCTGTGCGCATGTCGGCCACGCCGCGGATTTCCAGAATGGGGAAATTCTTCGAGGCCTTGATGTACGCCGCACTGATGACGCCGCACCCGACGATTCCGATACCGACCTTTTCCACGTCCTTGCTCCGTATCTGGGGCCCCCGCCTTCCCGCGGCGGCGGCCCGGTTCAACCCTTGACCGCGCCGGCCGTGAGCCCGGCGACGATGTGCTTCTGCGCGAAGACGAACAGCAGGAACGTCGGCAGGATCGTCAGCGTGATGAACGCGAGGATCAGGTGCCAATCAGCCGTGTATTCGCCCTGATAGACCATGATGCCCAGCGGCCACGGATACATCGCATCGCTGTTGAGCATGACGAGCGGCAGCAGGTAGGCGTTCCAGCTGTGCACGAACGTGATCGTGCCCACCGTCG
>JAYRKO010000140.1:0-6497 GCA_041905745.1 Tagaea sp.
GGCATCGTGTCGACGAGGTGCGCGAGCACGCCCGTCGACAGCATCGCGTCGCCGATCCGGTTCGAGGTGACGAAAAGCACCTTCACGCGAATTTCTCTTCCCACTCCGATGCGGCGATCGCCCACGAACGGCCGCGCCGGGTCTCGCGCGCGCGGTCGGACGCCGCGCGCCATTTCGCGTCGTCCTTGAGGAACTCGACGACGGCGGCCGCGTAGGCTTCCTCGCCGTAGCGGATGGCGCCGGTCTCGCCGTCGGCGACGCGCTCGCGCGCCAGCGGCGCCTCGCCGAACGCGACGGCGGGCAGGCCGGTCGCCTGCGCCTCCATCAGGTTCAGCGCCAGCGCCTCGTCCGCGCGGCTCGGATGGAGGAACACGCGCGCCGCGCGATAGGCGTCGGCAAGCTGCGGGTCGGCGAGCGGGCGCGCGACGACCACGCCCATCGTCGTGCGCACGCGGTCGTGGATCGCGACGAGGTCGCCGGGCACTTCGCCCGACAGGATCGCGCGGTCGAGCCGTGCGGAATAGACGTGCAGTTCGGCGTCGGGCACGGCGGGCTGCACGTGGTCGGCCCACAGGCGCACGATGCGCTCGAGCCCGTGGAGCGGATGGCACACCGCGATCGCGCGCGGCGGGATCGACGGGACGAGCGAGATATCCTCGAAATAGGCGTGCCCGATCGCGGGCGCGATCACGTGCGCGGTCAGCCCTTCGGGGTTCATCCAGCGGTCGCGCTGCGCGAAGGAATGGAACACGATCTCCGGCCGCAGCCGGTCGATGGCGGCCTTGCGCGCGGGCGTCGCGGAAATACGGTCCGGGCTGCCGGAAACCCAAAGGAGACGCCGGCCCGCTTCCGGCACACGGTCGAACAGCGCGGCATCGTCCACGGCCACCAGCAGGTCGCACGCGGTGGGCTTCTCGCCCGCGGGGCCCGGCCAGGCGACGCCGTCGCACACCAGCGACAGGGTCGAGCGGTTGAGGACCGTCACCGTATGGCCGCGCTGCGCGAGCGACCCGGACAGGTAGGCGAGCGCCTTCTGCGGCCCGTCGAGCGGCCGGGCGGTCGGGCTGTAGCCGTCGAAGCCGACCGAATCCTCGATGAAACAGATGCGTATCCCCATATCCGGCTTATAGGGCCCGTCCCGCCCCTTGCCAAGCGCGGGCGGGACGCTTAACTCCTGAGCGGAGCGCGATTTTTCCCCCCGAGGCCGGCCCCCCGATGCCCGAACGCTTTTTCACCGCCCTGCCCGCCCGTGCCGCACTTGCCGTGTCGGGCGAGGACCGCGCGACGTTCCTGCAGGGCCTCGTCTCCAGCGATGCGACGAAGGTCGATGCGGCCAACGCCCGCCACGCGGCCTTCCTGACCGCGCAGGGGCGCTTCCTGCACGAGTTCTTCATGGTCGCCATCGGCGAGACGATCCATCTCGACGCCGAAGCCGCGCGCCGCGACGATCTGATGCGCCGTCTCAAGATGTACAAGCTGCGCGCCAAGGTCGCCCTCGCTCCCGCCGACGGGCTCGTCGTCGCAGCCTTCTGGGGCGAAAATGCGGCAACCCCCTTCGGGCTCGGCGAAACGCCCGGTGCGGCGAAGCCCGCCGGCGGCGGGGTCGTCTATGTCGATCCGCGGCTTGCCGCGCTCGGCGTGCGCGCCCTGGTGCCGGCCGAAGAGCTCGACGGGCTGGCGCAGGCGTTGGGCTTCGCGCCGGCCACGCCGGAGGATTACGACCGCCACCGCCTGTCGCTGGCCGTGCCCGACGGCAGCCGCGACCTGCCGGTCGAACATGCGCTGCTGCTCGAAAACGGCTTCGAGGAGCTGGGCGGCGTCGATTTCAAGAAGGGCTGCTATATCGGGCAGGAACTGACCGCGCGCATGAAGTACCGCGCGCTCGTCAAGAAGCGCCTGATGGCGGTCGATATCGACGGCCCCGCACCCGCCCCCGGCACGCCCGTGACGTTCGAGGGCGAGGAAGCCGGCGAAATGCGCTCGGCCGCCGGCAGCGTGGGCCTGGCGCTGTTGCGCCTCGAAGCGGTCGAGAAGGCGAATGCGGGCGGCGGCGCGCTCGTGGCGGGACCTGCGAAGCTCAAGCCACACAAGCCGGCCTGGGCGAATTTCTGAAACGTCAGAGGGCGGCGCGGATCTCGGCGGCCAGTGCCGCCAGTTCCTTGTGGTCGCCGGGCACGAGGCCCCAGTTCATCGCCAACCCGTCGTCCATGCGGCGCGGCACGATGTGCATGTGGAAATGCAGCACCGACTGCGCGGCCCCCGGCCCGTTGGCCTGCAGGAGGTTGAAGCCGGCCGGCTTCACGACCTTCTCGATCGCGCTTGCCACCTTGCGCACCGTCGCCATGACGGCCGCAAGATCAGCATCGTCGCTGGCGATCAGGTTGGGCGCGTGCGCCTTGGGGATCACCAGCGCGTGGCCGCGATTGGCCGGATTGATATCGAGGAAGGCGAGCGTGCGCGCATCCTCGCAGATCTTGTGGCTGGGGATCGTCCCCGCCACGATCCTGCAGAAGATGCAGGCCGGATCGGCGCTCACTTGCGCTTGCCCTTCTTCGGCTTGGCCTTGGCCTTCACCTTCTTCGGTGCGGCCTTCTTGATGACCGGCTTCTTCTTGGCCGGCATGATCTTCGCCTTCTTCTTCGGCTTGGGGGCCGCGGCCTTCTTCTTCGCGGGCGCCGGCTTCGCCTTCTTGGGGGCCGGCCGTGCGGCGGGCATCGAGCGGCCGCGACCGACCGAGACGCGCGCGGCGGCCGCACGTCGGCCCGCCTCGATGCGCACGCGGTTGTGCCGGTCGGGCGAGGCGACCTTCTTCGCCACGATCTTCGCCTTGGCGGGTGCATCATCGGCTGCCAGTGCGGCCTGTGCGGCGGCCAGCCGCGCGATCGGCACGCGGTAGGGCGAGCACGACACGTAGTCGAGCCCGGCGCTCTCGCAGAAATGGATCGAAGCCGGGTCGCCGCCATGCTCGCCGCAGATGCCGAGCTTGATGTCGGCGCGCGTCGAACGGCCGCGCTCGGCCGACATCTTCACGAGTTCGCCCACGCCTTCCTGGTCGAGCGTCACGAACGGATCGCGCGGCAGGATCTTCTGGTTCTCGTAGGCGCCGAGGAAGCTCGCCGCGTCGTCGCGCGACAGGCCGAAGGTCGTCTGCGTCAGGTCGTTCGTGCCGAAGGAGAAGAACTCCGCCGTCTCCGCGATCTCGGCCGCGCGAAGTGCGGCGCGCGGCAGCTCGATCATCGTGCCCAGCGTGTACTCGATCTTCGTGCCCTTGGCCTTCTCCACCTCGCCGTGGACCTTGGCGATGTGGTCGCGCATCACGTCGAGCTCGCGCTTGGTCGCGACGAGCGGGATCATGATCTCCGGCTCGACCGGTCCGCCCTTCTCCTTGGCGACGATCGCCGCCGCCTCGAAGATCGCGCGGGCCTGCATCTGGTAGATCTCGGGATACGTCACCGCCAGACGGCAGCCGCGATGGCCCAGCATCGGATTCATCTCGGTCAGCTTCTCGGCGCGCGCGCGCACCTCGGCGACCGACTTGCCGGTGACGCGGGCCAGCTCGGCGAAGTCCGCGTCCGCGTGCGGCAGGAACTCGTGCAGCGGCGGATCGAGCAGGCGGATCGTCACGGGCAGCCCCGCCATGATGCGGAACAGCTCGACGAAGTCGTCGCGCTGGAACGGCATGATCTTGGCAAGTGCGGTGGCGCGCGCGGGCGCGTCGTCGGCCACGATCATCTCGCGCACCGCAAGGATGCGCGAGGGATCGAAGAACATGTGCTCGGTCCGGCAGAGGCCGATGCCTTCCGCGCCGAAGCGGCGCGCGGTGCGCGCGTCGAGCGGCGTTTCGGCGTTCGTGCGCACCTTCATGCGCCGGAAGCCGTCCGCCCACTCCATCACGCGCGCGAAATGGCCCGAAAGCTCGGGCTGCACGGTCGGCACCTCGCCCAGGAACACCTCGCCCGTGCCGCCGTCGATGGTCAGCGCCTCGCCGGCCTTGATCGTCTGCCCGCGCACGGTCATCTGGCGCTGGGCGTAGTCGATGCGGATTTCGCCCGCCCCCGCCACGCACGCGCGGCCCATGCCGCGCGCCACGACGGCTGCGTGGCTCGTCATGCCGCCACGCGTCGTCAAAATGCCGCGCGCCGCGTGCATGCCGTGGATGTCCTCGGGGCTCGTCTCGATGCGCACGAGGATGACGGCCTTGCCGGCGGCGGCCAGCTGCTCGGCCTCGTCGGCCGAGAACGACACGATGCCCGACGCCGCACCCGGCGAAGCGGGCAACGCGCGCGTCAGCAGCGTGCGCGGCGCCTTGGGATCGAGCGTGGGGTGGAGAAGCTGGTCGAGCGAGGCGGGGTCGATGCGCTTCACCGCCGTCTTGCGGTCGATGAGGCCTTCCTCGGCCATCTCGACCGCGATGCGAAGGGCCGCCGCCGCCGTGCGCTTGCCGTTGCGCGTCTGCAGCATCCACAGCTTGCCCTTTTCCACCGTGAACTCGATGTCCTGGATGTCGCGGTAGTGGCGCTCCAGCCGCTCGCGGATCGTCACGAGCTGGCCGTAGGTCTCGGGCATCGCCTCTTCCATCGAGGGCAGCTTCGAGCCCTGCTTGGTGCGGCCCACGATCGTCAGCTGCTGGGGCGTGCGGATGCCGGCGACGACGTCCTCGCCCTGCGCGTTGATGAGGAATTCGCCGTAGAACGCGTTCTCGCCGGTCGAGGGGTCGCGCGTGAAGGCCACGCCTGTCGCGCAGTCCTCGCCCATGTTGCCGAAGACCATCGCCTGCACGTTGACGGCCGTGCCCCATTCCTCGGGGATCTGGTGGAGCTTGCGGTAGGTGATGGCGCGCTGGTTCATCCAGCTCGCGAACACCGCACCCACGGCACCCCACAGCTGCTCGTTGGGATCCTGCGGGAACGGGCGGCCGATCTCGCGCGCGACCATTTCCTTGTATTCGCCGACAAGCTTCTTCCAGTCCTCGGCCGTCATCTCGGTGTCGAGCGAGATGCCGAGGTCGGACTTCGTGCGTTCGAGGATTTCCTCGAAATGGTGGTGGTCCACCTCCAGCACGACGTCGCCGTACATCTGGAGGAAGCGGCGGTAGGAATCGTAGGCGAAGCGCGCATCGCCGCTCTCGCGGGCAAGCCCTTCGACCGTCGCGTCGTTGAGGCCGAGATTGAGGACCGTGTCCATCATGCCCGGCATCGAGGCGCGCGCCCCCGAGCGGACCGACACGAGCAGCGGCTTGGCCGGATCG
This sequence comes from Tagaea sp., assembly GCA_041905745.1. GTDB lineage: Bacteria > Pseudomonadota > Alphaproteobacteria > CACIAM-22H2 > CACIAM-22H2 > Tagaea. The sequence continues at coordinate 5,249 of JAYRKO010000140.1, forward strand.
CCGAAGCGGCGCGAAACGGTCTTCTCGATCTGTGCGAGTGCGGCCGAAACCTGCGCCTTGAGGTCGCCCGGATACGTGCGGCCGTTGGCGTAGTAATAGGTGCAAACCTCGGTCGTGACCGTGAAGCCGGGCGGAACGGGCAGGCCGAGATTGCTCATCTCGGCGAGGTTGGCGCCCTTGCCGCCGAGGAGATTCTTCATCTCCGCCTTGCCTTCGGCCTTGCCGTTGCCGAACGTGTAGACCCACTTGGCCATGGTCAGGTTCCCCTACCCCTCGATACGCGCGAAATCCGCCACCTGCGACAGCGTGCGGCGGATCTGCGAAAGCAGTTTCAGGCGGTTGGCGCGAAGATCGCGATCCTCGGCGTTCACCGTCACCTTCTCGAAGAACGCGTCGACCGGTGCCCGCAATCCCGCAAGGGCGGCCATCGCCGCGACGAAATCCTCCGCGGCCAGCGCCTTGGCGGCGGCCGACCCGGCCGTCGCGAGCCGTTCGGCCAGCGCCTTTTCTTCCGTCTCGACCAGCAGCGACGCCACGGCATCACCCTCGGGCGCCTTGCCGTCCTTCTTGGTCTCGATCGCGAGGATGTTGGACGCGCGCTTGGCGGCGGCCAGCAGGTTCGCCCCGTCGTCGGTCTTGAGGAACGCCGCGAGCGCGTCCACGCGCGCGAGCAGGCGCACGAGATCGTCCTCGCCGCCGAGCGCGAACACCGCGTCGATCAGGTCGTGGCGCACGCCCTTTTCGCGCAGCGTGACTTTCAGCCGGTCGGCGAAGAAGCCGATGAGGTCGGCCGACAGTTCGGCCGCGCGCTTGCCGTCGGTGCCGTATTCGCCCAGCGCCGTCGCGAACAGCGGAACGAGGTGCAGGCGCAGCCTGTTTTCCACGATGAGGCGGATGACACCCAACGCGGCGCGGCGAAGGGCGAACGGATCCTTCGAGCCGGTCGGCTTCTCGTCGATCTTCCAGAAGCCGGCGAGCGTGTCGATCTTCTCGGCGAGCGCCACGGCGACCGACAGCGGGGCCGACGGGCATTCGTCGTTCGGGCCCAGCGGCTGGTAGTGCGCGCGGATGGCGTTGGCCACCGCCTCGCTCTCGCCGTCGTGGCGCGCGTAGTAGCGGCCAATGACGCCCTGAAGCTCGGGGAATTCGCCCACCATGCCCGACGACAGGTCGGCCTTGGCGAGCTTGGCCGCGCGCATCGCGTCGTTGGCGTCCGCCCCCAGCAGCGGGGCCACGAACGCCGACAGGC
>JAYRKO010000141.1:0-6479 GCA_041905745.1 Tagaea sp.
TCCTTCGTCGGCGCGCCGTCGAGCAGGATGCGGTTCTTCCGGAGCCGCGCGACGTTTTCGCCGTGGCCGGGCAGGCGCTTGTCGAGAAGTTCGTAATATGTATCGGGCGTGGTCAGGAACTTGACCTTGGCGCGGCGCAATTTCTCGACGGTCGCGTAGATGTCCGAGGAACCCAACGCGATGTGCTGGATGCCCTCGCCCTTGTAGGCTTCGAGATATTCGGCGATCTGCGACTTGTCGTCGGAGGATTCGTTGATCGGGATGCGGATTTTGCCGCACGGGCTCGTCATCGCCTTCGACTTGAGGCCGGTGAGCTTGCCCTCGATGTCGAAATAGCGGATCTCGCGGAAATTGAAGAGCCGCGTGTAGAAATCCGCCCACAGCCCCATGCGCCCGCGATGGACGTTGTGCGTCAGGTGGTCGATGTAGGTGAGCCCCGCTCCCGCCGGCTTCTGCTCGGCCCCGCGGATCGGCTTGAAGTCGACGTCGTAGATCGATCCGCGCGGCCCGTACCGGTCGACGAAGTAGATGAGCGAGCCGCCGATGCCCTCGATCGCGGGAATGTTGAGTTCCATCGGCCCGATCTTGCCGGCGAAGGGTCTGGCGCCCAGCGACACGGCGCGCTTGAAGGCTGCGGCCGCATCGGCCACGCGAAACGCCATCGCGCAGGCCGACGGCCCGTGCACGCGCGCGAAGGCCTGCGCGAAGCTGTCGGGCTCGGCATTCACCACGAAATTCACGTCGCCCTGCCGGTAGAGCGTCACGTCCTTCGAGCGGTGGCGCGCGACGGCCGCGAAACCCAGCGACACGAAAAGCTTCTCCAGCGCCTTCACGTCGGGCGCCGTGTATTCGACGAACTCGAACCCGTCCGTGCCCATCGGATTGACCTTGGTCATCCGCGGCTCGGCGGCTTTCTTCGCGCGCGGCTTGAGGCTGGGCATGGCGCTTCTCCCGGGACTGCTTGACGGTGGACGGAACCGGTCGCATATTAGTTTCAAATGAAACCAATAACAAGCCCTGCGCCCGATGCGCCCTTCGCGCTGGAAGGCTTCCTGCCCTACCGACTGTCGGTGCTGTCCAACACGGTGTCGGACGCGATCGCCGAGCTCTACCGGACGCGTTTCGGCCTGACGATGACCGAGTGGCGGTGCGTGGCGATCCTCTACCGCTTCGCGCCGGTCTCCGCGCGCGAGGTCGCCGCGCGCGGCGCCATGGACAAGGTGCAGGTGAGCCGCGCGATCGCCGCACTGACCAAGCGCGGACTGGCACTGCAGGCGACCGACCGCACGGACCGCCGACGCTCGAAGCTGGCACTGTCGGCCGCCGGCCGACGCCTGCACGACGAGATCGTGCCGCTCGCGCGCGGCGTGGAGGCGCGGCTGCTCGCCGGGCTCGACGCGCCCGCGCGCCGGACGCTCGATCGATTGCTGGAATGTCTCGGCGACGCGGCGGCCGCCCTTTGACGGCCGGCTAGCGGGCCGTCCGGCGCGCGGCAAGGACGATGCCCGAGGCCACAGCCGCGAGGCCGATCGCAAGCTGCAGCGTCACCGGCTCGCCGAGGAAAGCCGCGCCGAAAACGGCCGCCGTCAGCGGATTGAGCGTGACCGTGATCGTGACCGAAGAAGCCGGCGCACGTTCCAGCGCCCAGAACCACAGCAGGTACGAGAACAGTCCCGCAACGAAGGTGAGCCAGAAGACGGTGAGCCACTGTGCGCCCTCGAACGCGACGACGTGGTCGAGTTCGCCGCGCGCCGCGAGCATCGCCGCCAGCACCGCGGCACCGGCCATGACCTGGACGGCAAGCACCTGCAGCGCCGGGCGGCGCGCCAGCACGACGCCCGACAGCACCGCATGCGCCGCCCCCACGAACGCCGACAGCGCCATCAGCACGTCGCCGCGCCACGCCTCGGCACCCGCCGACGCGCGGTCGCCCAACGCCACGACGACGCCCACAACCGCCAGCAGGCCGCCGGCGAGCTTGGCGCGCGTGATGCGCTCGCGCCCGGCCGCCGCCGCGATCAGCAGCGCGATGATCGGCATCGTCGACATGACGACGGCACCGCGCGCGGCCGGCACGTAGGAAAGCCCGGCCGAGAAAAGCAGGTTGAAGACGCCGAACATCAGGACGCCAAGCGCCGCGAACACGAGCGTCTCGCGCGCCGAAAACCGCGCGCGACGGACCACGAAGACGTAGAAGCCGATCGCCAGCGCCGAGCCCGCGCAGCGCAGCAGCGCCACCGTCGTCGCGTCCGACACGCCCACCAGCATGCGCGTGGCGACGACGGCCGTGCCGCCGAGCATGCTCGACGCGGCGGCGACCAGGACCGGAACGGGCAGGAAAGCGGACATGCGGGCGGCACGATCTTGGCGCGGGGCCCGGCCGATGCGCTAGGCTCGTGGCGCGCCGCCCTCCCATGCGCGGCGCGCAAGGTGTGCGAATGGCGGGTTTCGAGGATTCCTATATCGGCCGGCTTCGGCAGGTCGTCGGCCACCGGCTTCTGCTCGTGCCGGGCACTCGGCTGCTGCTGGCCGACGCGGCGGGCCGCATCCTGATCGAGCACCGGCGCGACTTCGGCGTCTGGGGCCTGCCCGGCGGCATGGTCGAGGAAGGCGAAAGTTACGAGACCGCCGCGCGGCGCGAGTTGGTGGAGGAAACCGGCCTCGTCGCCGAGGCCGTGCGCGCGTTCGGCCACTCCTCCGATCCGGCGCTCGAGACCTTCACCTTCGCCAACGGCGACCGCATCCAGGCGTTCGTCGCGATGTTCGAGGTGACGCGCTTTTCCGGCACGCTCGCCAGCGACCCGAGCGAAGCCCTGGGCCATACATGGGCGGCGCCCGATTCGCTGCCCGAGATGCTGCCGGTCATGCGCGCGTCGGTCGAAGCGTTCGTGCGCTTCCGGAAAACCGGCGAATACCAAACGATCTGAAAGACTTGAAGCGGGCGGACCGACAGCGCCGGGTGCGTTGCGGGGCGGGCGGAGCGTGCTATAACCGCCCGGCCTGTGTCCGTCCCCCGCATCGGGAGCAAAGCGCTTGGACTCGAAGCCGGTCCTTCTGGTCCTCAACGGACCCAACCTCAACATGCTCGGCGTGCGCCAGCCCGAGATCTACGGGCGCACGAGCCTCGCCGACATCGAGGCCGAATGCCGGGCGCTGGCCGAGGATCTCGGCTGCACGCTGGAATTCCGCCAGTCCAACCACGAAGGCCAGATCATCGACTGGATCCAGGAGGCGCGTCAGACCGCCGACGGGATCGTCATCAATCCCGGCGGCCTCACGCACACGTCGGTCGCCCTGCGCGACGCGCTCGTCGGCAGCGACCTGCCGGTGATCGAGGTGCACATCTCGAACATCCACGCGCGCGAGGAGTTCCGCCACCATTCCTACGTCAGCGGGATCGCCAAGGGCGTGATCGCGGGGCTGGGGCCGCAAGGCTACCTCTTCGCGCTCGAAGCGCTCGCGCGCATCGTCGATCCCGACCTCGAGTGAAAACCACCGGAACGAAGCGACCCATGCCCACGAAGAACGCGCCTCCCGAATTCGGTCCCTCGAACGCGACCGTCCGCCGCCTCGCCAAGCTGATGGAGGAGACGGGCCTGACCGAAATCGAATACCAGGAGGGCACGAAGCGCCTGAAGATCGGCCGCGGCGCCGTCGCGGCACCGGTCGCGATGGCCGCTCCCGTGCCCGCCGCCCCTGTGCGCGCCGCCGATGCGGCACCCGCGGCCAGCGACGGCCCGCCGGCCGGTGCCGTCACTTCGCCGATGGTCGGCACCTGCTACCTGGCGCCGGAGCCCGGCGCGCCGCCCTTCGTCAAGGTCGGCGACAAGGTGCGCGAGGGCCAGACGCTCGTCATCGTCGAGGCGATGAAGGTGATGAACCCGATCCGCGCGCCCAAGGGCGGCACGGTCGCGCGCATCGAGGTCGAGAACGGCGCGCCGGTCGAGTACGGCGAAGTCCTGCTGGTCGTCGAGTAAGCGGCGGACCGCCCGGCGATGTTCGAAAAAGTCCTCATCGCGAACCGCGGCGAGATCGCGCTGCGCATCCACCGCGCGTGCAAGGAACTCGGCATTCGTACGGTCGCCGTGCATTCCACGGCCGACGCGGACGCCATGCATGTGCGCCTCGCCGACGAAGCGGTGTGCATCGGCCCGCCGCCCGCGCGCGAGAGCTACCTCAACAAGGCCGCGATCATCTCGGCCGCTATCATCACGGGCGCGGACGCGATCCACCCCGGCTACGGCTTCCTTTCCGAGAACGCGGACTTCGCGCGCATGGTCGAGGAGCACGGCATCGTGTTCATCGGCCCCAGCCCCGACCACATCACGATGATGGGCGACAAGATCGAGGCCAAGCGCGCGATGGTCTCGCTCGACGTGCCGTGCGTGCCGGGGTCCGACGGGCCGGTGCCCGACCTCGATACAGCCGTGAAGCTCGGCGAGGAAATCGGCTACCCGGTGCTGATCAAGGCGGCGGGCGGCGGCGGCGGCAAGGGCATGCGCGTCGCCCGGGATTCGGCCGAGCTGGCCGAGGCCTATCGCAGCGCGCGGGCCGAAGCCGGCGCCAATTTCGGCAACGACGTCGTCTATATCGAGAAGTATCTCGACCATCCGCGGCACATCGAATTCCAGATCCTCGCCGACACGCACGGCAACGTCGTGCATCTGGGCGAGCGCGACTGCTCGCTCCAGCGTTCGCACCAGAAGGTGCTGGAAGAAAGCCCGTCGCCCGCGCTCAACGCCGAGCAGCGCCACGAGATGGGCCGGATCGTCACGTCCGCGCTCAAGAAGCTCGGCTACCGCAATGCCGGCACGCTCGAGTTCCTCTACCAGGACGGCCGCTTCTACTTCATCGAGATGAACACGCGCCTGCAGGTCGAGCATCCGGTCACCGAGATGATCTGCGGGCTCGATCTCGTGCGCGAACAGATCCGCATCGCCTCGGGCGCGCCCATCGCCTTCACGCAGGACGACGTCCGCCTGCAGGGCCACGCGATCGAATGCCGCGTCAACGCGGAAGACCCGGAAACCTTCGCCCCCTCGCCCGGCCGGATCGCGGAATACCACCCGCCCGGCGGTCTCGGCGTGCGCGTCGATAGCGCGCTCTACTCGGGCTACAAGGTGCCGTCGAACTACGACAGCATGGTCGCCAAGCTGATCGTCCACGGCACCAGCCGCAACGAATGCCTGATGCGCCTGCGCCGCGCGCTCGAGGAATACGTGATCGGCGGTATCAAGACGACGCTGCCGCTGCATCGCAAGCTCGTCCAGACGGCCGAGTTCATTGACGGCCGCTACGACATCCACTGGCTCGAACGCTGGATGGGCCTCAAGAAATGACCGGCCCGGCGGACGACGACGCAAGGGTGCGTGCGCTCGCCGCCGAACTGGCCGCCACACGGCGCGAAGGCGTGAAGGCCCTGCTGCGCGAGGCGGGCCTCGCGCAGCCGGCTTTCGTTTGGGACCCGCCGGCCGAAACGCTGCCGTCCGAGCATCTTTCCCACATGCGCCGCCACTGGGACGCGCTGCGCGGCGACGCGGACGTGCCGGCCGCCGACGCGCTGAGGCCCGAGGAACTGGGCCGCGCGATGGGCTACGCGATCCTTGCCGACATCGAGCGCGACGGGCTCGATTTCCGCTACCGGCTGTTCGGCGAGAAGGTTGCGCAGGCCGGCGGCGTCGACTGGACGGGCCACAGCGGTTCCGAGATGGCGAGCCGCACCGGCCTTCCCGTCGGCACGTTCTACCGGGCGGCCAATCTCGCCGCGATCGACCGGCGCCGGTCTTTCTTCACGCTCCACACGACGCAGGCCCGCGAGCGCACCGTGACGTGGGCGCGGCTCGCCCTGCCGCTGGCCGACGAGGCCGGCGGACGCATCGTGCGCCTCCTCGTGGGCGCGGTGCCGATGGACCAGGCGCCGCTGTCCTTTTCCGACATCTTCGCGATGAACGCCCGGCTCGGCATCGACCGCGCGGCCGCGCCCGCCCCGCTGCCGCCGCGCCCCGCCCCGCGCGATCCGTGACGCAGCCGCCGCTCAGCGTACGCAACCTCGTCTGGGGCTACGCCAACGGCATTTTCCCGATGGCGCGCGGTGCGGGTTCGCGCACGATCGACTGGTACGATCCCGACCCGCGCGGCGTGCTGCCGCTCGACGCCTTCCGCATCCCGCGCTCGCTGAAAAAGGCGTTCCGCCGCGAACCCTACGAGGTCCGCGTGAACGCCGATTTCGCCGGCACGATGGCGGGCTGCGCCGAACGCACGCAGACCTGGATCAACGCCGAGATCCGCAAGGCCTATCTCGAAATGCACGAGGCCGGCCTCGCCCATTCGGTCGAATGCTGGCGCGACGGCGAACTGGTCGGCGGGCTCTACGGCGTCCATCTGAAGGCCGCGTTCTTCGGCGAGAGCATGTTCGCGCGCGCGCCCGACGCCTCGAAGATCGCGCTCGTCCATCTCGTCGCGCGGCTGCGGGCGGGCGG